>DKNL01000021.1 GCA_002474325.1 Opitutales bacterium UBA7389 | reverse complement strand
TGTAAGGTTTCGGCGATGGTAGTCTCCTCCGCCGGAAAGCCGATTGTAGGGTCTTCGTTGCGATGACCGATCGGGTTGTTTTCGTAGCCAAAGCGCGTGGGGATACGTCCTGATATGAGCCCGGCTCGCGAAGGACTGCAGTTGGGCCCTGTCGCGTATCCACTCGTGAAGCGCACACCGTTCACCGCGATGGAGTCGATATGCGGGGTAGGAATCTCGGGATTGCCTTGAATACTCAATTCACCGTAGCCGAGGTCATCGGCAAGGAGAACGATGATGTTGGGTTGCTTGGCAGATTGCGAAGTAATGGCGATCGCCATCACTATGATTGTTCTGAGAAAAGGGAGCATAAGGCGTATCATGATTTTAGGCACTATGGGTAGATACTGCATACTACTAGAGAAGCAACGTTCGATGCTAATCAAATACTTTGATGACGTTTCGTTTCGTCACAGGATACCAATTTTCGATCTTCTTCACGAGTCGCTTCACGACATCGAGGTTGTTCCCAGCTAAGTTTTTCGTTTCGCACGGATCCTTTAGGAGGTCGAATAGTTGCGGACGCTTCTCATCGCGCGGATGAGTGGTCTTGTGGTGAGCAACCTCACCGTCATAAGTTAGCAACAGTTTCCATTGCCCCTCGATAGTCCAACGATAGAGCAGGGTTTCCTGAGGGTTGTGGAGGTCGGCGATGTCGTGGGCGAAGCCTTCACCAAAGATCGCCTTGCGTTTAATCTTCTTTCCGCTCTGCAAATTGGACCACAGATCCAGCCCCGGCAATCCCTTCGGCATACGAGCTCCGGTGGCTTTAACGATAGTGGGAAATAGATCGATGCTGCTCACCAACTCGTCCCGGTCGGCTGGTTTTAGCTTCGCTGGCCAATTAAAGAAAATCGGCTGACGAACACCTGTCTCGTAGGGCGTTTGCTTTGAGCGGGGAGCGTAGCCCCTTGCTTCCGGATTTTGAATCCACCCATTGTCGCATATGTAGACGATCAAGGTGTTGTCTCGAAGCTTTCTGTCTTCGAGGAACTTAACCAACTGACCACAGGTTTCGTCGAGCCATTCGCACATCGCATAGTAGCGGGCCACGTGGGGCGAATCGACTTTGTCCTTGTACTTGTTAAATAGACGAGCGGGCGGGTCGTGTGGCGTGTGCGGAAGATTAGGTGCATACCAAACGAAAAAGGGGGTTTCCTTGGCTACAGAATCATCGATGAAATCAAAAATAGGTTCCATGCTTTCGCGCCCAATCGTTCGCCCGTCATCGCCCGATCGACCGTTTGGATGAGGAAAGCCTCGCGTCATGCCATGGGTAAAACCGCCATGCTGAAAACTTCCCTCCCACCACTTGCCGCTCTGGTGGCTTAGATAGCCTTGCTCGCCCAGCAGGCTCGGCAGCGTGTCATGATTTTCGATAAACGAAATCAGTTCTGCTCGTAGCTCATTGTACTCCGGAGAGTTTCGGTCGTTCCGGGTTCGGGAGGGGTCATTGCCTGTAACACCGTGTTGGTGGGCATACAGACCTGTCGCCAACGTCATCAATGATGGACGGCAAAGGGCCGTGGGCACGTAACCACGTCGAAACAAAACGCTCTCCTCGGCCAGTTTGTCCAAATAAGGAGTTTGAATCGTGTCGTGACCCATGAAACCGTAATCGGTCCACGCCTGATCATCCGAAATGATCAAGACGACATTGGGCTGTTCCGAATGGTCCGCTCGGACGAGTCCAGCGGTTACCAGGATCCCAGCGATAACAGCGAGAAAGGCACAACGGAACATCCGATTCGAAAATAGAGGGGGCGTACGGCTAGTCATTTGTTTTTATGCAGGTTATATCGCTAGCAACGCGGCATTCTGCCAGAAATTTCCGGGAGTGCTCCCTTTTTCGACGTATCGCTTAGATTTTTCGCTTTTCTATGATTCTCAAGTCGGAGTTCGACAGCTTTGAGCGAATTGGCGCAAAAGAGGATGGAGCCTGAAGAGTTTCCGTGGAACTTGCTGGTAACCAAGGAGCCCTCACGTAAGTTATTCTAGCATACCGTCTCACAAAATACTGTAATCGTAAAACTCCTATTTGGAAATCTCATATCGCCCCAGCATTCATCTCTGGATTATTGTCCTGTCATATGGATATACTTCCCATTTCAGCACCCATGATGTCCTAAGAGCGCTAACCGATTTGGGAAATCAAGGTAGTGCGTTTCGCGAACTCCCAATCCCTAACCCGTAATCCACGCCTCATTAATGGAACTACAAAAAAGCTTCACTGAATTATTCTGGAATCCGGTCACTGTCGATTCGATACCGACCTTCGCCATAAGCCTCCTGACGGCGGCAGCTTTTGGGGCGGTTCTGGGACAAGTTTACATCCGTTTTGGTACGGCTCTATCGAATCGCCGCCAATTCGCCCGCAACTTTCTGCTGCTGACGGTGACCACGACCCTCATTATAAGCATCGTCAAATCGTCGCTTGCCCTATCGCTTGGCTTGGTTGGCGCGTTATCGATCGTGCGTTTCAGGGCGGCGATCAAAGAGCCCGAGGAACTGGCCTTTTTGTTCTTGGCCATATCGATCGGCTTGGGCCTGGGCGCGGGCCAAGGGCTGGTCACAGTGGTCGCCTTTATACTGATTCTGGGGCTCATCGCTTTGCGAAGCCTTAACCGCCCAAAGCCGGATTCGGGCAATCTATTTCTGACTATCAACAGTTCGGCTCCTGGCAAATTGACCTCACAGCAAATCCTGAAAGCGCTTTCGGAGGTCGGGGCCACGGCGAGTCTAAGGCGTCTCGATGATGGACCTGAAACGATGCGGGCCTCGTTTCGCGTCGGCTTTGTAGATCCTCAAAAAATTGAAACTTTTAACGAGGCGATACGCAAACTCAGCCCATCGGTGGAAATAACCTGCCTCGAGGATGGCGGACTGAATCATTGATTCTAATCGCGAAATTGGTTTAGTTGTGAACGCGGCTAACGAAAATCTGCGCTACGAGCGCAAGCTGCTGCCTTTAGGCTATGACCTATCCGATATCCTGGCTCTAGTTGGTCAACATCCATCTGGCTTTCGAGAAACTTACCCTTCGCGATGGGTGAACAATATCTATCTCGATTCGCACGGTTTGGACGACTACCACGATCACGTCACTGGGCTCGCCGATCGAAGCAAGAGCAGGATCCGGTGGTACGGCGACTTGAGTGGCTCGATCCCCAAGCCGGTTTTCGAACGCAAGTTCAAGCGAGGCATTGTAGGCGGGAAACACTCGCACGCGACTTCGCCACTGACCCTCAACGGCAGCCTGAACGAGCCGAAGCTCCGGGGCATGTTGAATGGAATTGGCGAGAAAGACCCTTTGCGGCAATGTCTCGAATATCGATCCCCGAGTCTAATTAATCGGTATCGCCGCTACTACTACGAAAGCGGCGATGGTCGTGTACGCCTTACCGTCGATTCCGAACTTGGATTCTATGAGCCCGAAAGCGCGTCACCTGAGCTGGCAAGCGAACCGCCGGATGCGTTTGAGGTCGTGATCGAGCTCAAGTACGCTCCCGACAATTCCCACATCGCTGCGAAAATCGCGAACTGGTTCCCGTATCGAGTCGTGCGTTGCTCTAAGTACGTGCTTGGAATCGAAGCGATACGGCGCTCCTGAAAAGTATCATCAATCTCGACCGCTCCATGAAATTTCGATCCTTCAGCTCATATCGCTTTTCCCTTCCGAACCTCGCGATTGGAGTGACGGCCATCGGAGCGTTTACTCTCGTGATGGTTCTTTCGTTACAGGAAGGAGAGTTGCCCGAAGAGAATGGTCAAGCGCCCGAGCAGGATCCCGCATTTGGAGGACAAGCTGGCTTCGCTGGTCCGGGTCAAAGTCCAGGCGGTCGCGGAGGACGCAGTCGAGCACCCGTTAAGCTTCTCGACCAGTTCGATGAGAATGACGATGGTTATCTCAATAAGGTAGAGCGAACGAATGCACTCGTGCATCTAGAGAGCCAAGACGGGCCGGACCCGGGAGGAGGTCGACGACCCAGAGGAGGCGGATTTCGTGGCGAACCTCGAGG
>DKNL01000118.1:14304-15360 GCA_002474325.1 Opitutales bacterium UBA7389 | reverse complement strand
ACCAAGTCTGGGTGCTCGATTGAGGCGCCTGTGTCGATAATCCCGACGACTATCTCCTCGCTTCCAGTTTCTAGTTCCCACGCTTCGGTAGCATTAACTTGATCCAAATGCCAAAGCAGCGCCGCCGAGTACTCGCTAGGGCTGGCTGATTGGAAGTGCAAGTGATCTTGAGAAAGAGTCGAATCGGGGAACCACTCCCGCAACGAATCGAGAGCTTTCCAATACCCATCTATGCTAGGCCGATTGAGTTTAACTTGAACAAAGTCCGACAAACGAGACTTCCAAGAAATCGATGCCCCGATTTCCTCGAGCCGACTAGCCAGGACCGATTCCTCGACCAGAGCTTGATTCGCATCGAACATGATCTCGTCGCCTTTGGAAGCTATTTGCTGCTTTAAAACTAACTCATCACTGGATGCCAACGGTTCAAACCGCTCCTCCAATAAAACAAATGGGATGCTCTCGCTTTTCCCCTCCAGCAGATAAGTGACTGTTGCCCCAACGGTTCCTCCCGATCGGGAACCTTCGACCTTATCGATCACCAAATACGTCGAAAAACGGCCGAATGGCCCACTCTCAATATTGAGGCCGGGCGAGGAGTCTTTCTCAACCGATTCCTTAACATCAACTAAACCACTAATATCGGGGCTGTTTTTATCAGCGTCGGGTATTGCTGATTCTTGTTTTGGTCCCTCTTGATGACGCAATCGGGATTCTTGAAGGACTAGCAAACTGGCCACACCCAAAAAGAATCCTAAACCCAAGACTACCCAAACTCTTTTCATGTCATTCGATCTATTCGACAGAAAAGCAGGAGAACCTTACACCAGGCGACCGTTAATGCGATAATACGGGTAGTGATTAGCCACAATGTTCAAAAGGGCCGCGAGAATTCATCTCACGCTCGCAATTCCTCTCTCGAACTCGCGAGCGACTAAGATGACTCCGACTCCGAGGAGGCCGTTTCGACATCTTCAATTGTTTTGAATGTCAAAGCGTCCTCTTCTATGTCTACGATAACGGAGTTCCCTTCGTTCACCTCATTCGAGAGCAATG
>DKNL01000118.1:11086-14017 GCA_002474325.1 Opitutales bacterium UBA7389 | reverse complement strand
AACGGAGTCCCCTTCGTTCACTTCATTCGAGAGCAATGCTTCGGCCAAGGGATCTTCCAACAGCCTTTCTATCGAGCGCCTTAGCGGACGAGCGCCGTATTTTTCATCGTAGCCATTATCGATGATAAGAGCCTTAGCATCTTCAGTGATATCGATTGATATCTTCTTTTCCACCAAACGCTTCTGCACCTTCGCAATTTCTAGGTCCACGATCTTAAACAAGTCCTCCCTATTTAGATTATGGAACACTATTAGATCATTGATCCGATTGAGGAACTCCGGCTTGAACACCTTTTTGGCTTCGTCCATCACGTTTTCCTTGATGGCCTCATAATCGTCGCTCATCGACTTAGCAGCTCCGAATCCCATCTTCGACTGTCTTTGGATAGCCGCGGCGCCAACGTTGGTCGTCATAATGATGATTGTATTGCGGAAGTCCACTTCCCGTCCCAAACTGTCCGTCAATCGACCTTCCTCGAAGATCTGCAACATGATCTGAACAACATCTGGATGGGCTTTTTCGATTTCGTCGAATAGCACGACCGAATAAGGCTTGCGACGCACTTGCTCTGAAAGCTGACCACCTTCTTCGTGACCCACATAACCCGGAGGCGATCCTATCATTCTGGACACAGAGAACTTCTCCATATACTCGGACATGTCCACTTGAATGATGGAATCCCTATCTCCAAACATTTTCTCAGCCAACGTTTGGGCCAAAAAGGTTTTGCCTACGCCCGTTGGGCCAAGGAACATAAACGCACCAATGGGTCGATTCGGATCTTTAAGATCGGCACGACTTCGGCGCAAGGCTTTGGCAATCGTCGAACAGGCTTCGTCCTGACCAATTACCGTGAACTGCAATTCTTCGGCCAATTTCAAGAGACGCTCTGTCTCCTTTTTCTCCATACGGTTCACTGGAATACCCGTCCAATCAGCAACGACCCGCATCATGTCATCTTCGTCCACGGTGATACGGTTCTCTTCGCGATTTTTTTTCCACTCCTCAAGAACGTTTTCCTGCTCTGCTCGCAGGCGCTTTTCTTCGTCTCTAAACGTGGCGGCCTCTTCAAAGTGCTGCTTGCTAATCGCTTCTTCTTTACTTGCACAAACCTCCTCGATTTTCGCTGTTAGCGATTCGAACTCGGGAGGGCGAGCCAAGGATGCAATGCGAGCCTTGGAGCCCGCCTCGTCCATGATGTCAATGGCCTTGTCAGGCAGGTAGCGCGATGTAATGTATCGCTCCGACAGTTTGGCAGCGGCTTCTAGCGCTTTGTCAGTGAATAAAGCTTTGTGGTGATCTTCGTATTTTTGTCGGATCCCTTTCAGAATCAGAATCGTATCATCGATACTTGGAGCATCCACCTGCACGCTCTGAAACCGACGATCCAAAGCACTATCCTTCTCAATATATTTCCGATATTCATTGAGAGTGGTTGCCCCGATACACTGAAGCTCACCTCGCGACAACGCCGGCTTAAAAATATTGGAAGCATCCATGGCTCCTTCTGCAGCGCCTGCACCTACAATGGTATGAAGCTCATCGATAAAAATGATCACATTCCCAGACCGCTTGATCTCGTCCATGACCGCTTTGATGCGCTCTTCGAATTGTCCTCGGTATTTCGTGCCCGCAACCATCAAGGCCAAGTCGAGCGTGATGACCCGCTTGTTCTCAAGAATTTCTGGAATAACACCGCTAGCGATCTCTAGGGCCAGACCCTCGACGATCGCAGTTTTGCCAACCCCTGCCTCTCCAATCAAAACAGGATTATTTTTAGTCCGGCGACAAAGGATCTGAATCACGCGGCGGATCTCCGCCTTCCTCCCAATTAATGGATCGAGCTCGCCATTTTTGGCCAATTCCGTGAGGTCACGTCCAAAGGCCTTCAATGCAGGCGTTTTGGCTTCCTTTTTTTCTTCGCTACTTTGCCCTCTTGGCGAGGCGATTGCTTCTTCGGTTTCACCAGAGAATTGCGGATCGAGTTCCCGCAAGATCTCGTTTCGAGTCCGCTCGATATCGACGTCCAAAGATTTCAAGACACGGGCGGCCACACCTTCACCCTCGCGCAGCAATCCAAGGAGAATATGCTCGGTGCCCACGTAACTATGGTTTAGGGCCTTGGCCTCTTTGCCAGCAAGTGCCAACACTTTCTTAACCCGAGGGGTGTAAGGGATGCTTCCGGATTCCTTTCCCTCAGGCCCCGAACCAACTTGCTTTTCCACCGCACTGCGTACCGTTTCCAAATCCAGTCCCATTTTCTGGAGCACGCTCACCGCTACGCCCTGCCCCAGTTTAATTAACCCAAGCAGGATATGCTCCGTACCCACGTAATTATGGTGGAATCTATCCGCCTCTTTTCTGGCCAGCGCGAGCACTTGCTGAGCCCGCGGCGTAAAATTGTTCATCGGTTCCATTTAGCCTTTCTCGTTCTCCTCTTCGTTGTTTGATTCCGTGTTCGTGCTCTCTTCCCCAGTCGTCACCTTCAGAATACTATTTTCAGGTTTGTCGATATTCTCAAATTGTTTGCGTAAATATTCGGAACGGTAGGCATCCCGTTCGCTAGTGTCGATCGACTTGCCAGCATGATGCTGAATGTGACCCGGTTGACATTCGATGAACAATCGATCGACAATGTTCCGCATTTCCTCCGAAAACATCTCCAAATCGACCCCGAATCGCACGAGAGAAACCAAATTCATACATTCGTTCGAGCTCAGGAGATGACTGTTCTGCAAAATTCCATAGGCCCGGCCAATCTTGTCTAGGAGCTTGCCCGGATCGGTCTCCAGGATTTTCTCACGGGCATTAATTTCCTGATCAATGATCGTCTTCAGCACGGAAGAAAGCCTCTTGATGATCGCTTCCTCGGACTCGCCCAAGGTCGTTTGATTGGAAATCTGGAAAATGCTGCCGCTCGCATCCGATCC
>DKNL01000118.1:0-10767 GCA_002474325.1 Opitutales bacterium UBA7389 | reverse complement strand
AAAATGCTGCCGCTGGCATCCGATCCCTCGCCAAACAAGCCGCGAACCGCAATTCCCAGCTGATTTACTGCTCTGACCACTTTCTCCATCTGATTGGAAATGACCAGAGCGGGAAGGTGCATCATTGCGGATGCTCGCATTCCCGTGCCCACGTTAGTCGGGCAAGCAGTCAAATAGCCGAGGCGGGATGAAAAAGCGTAATTCAAGCCTCCTTCAAGAGCGGTATCCAAATTATTGACCGTATTCCACGCGCTCTTAAACTGGTAGCCGGACTTGACCACCTGCATCCTGAGATGATCCTCTTCGTTTATCATGACCGACACCGATTGGTCTTTGCTTATAACTACCCCGGCCCTTTCTGGCGATCCCGACAATTCCCGGCTAATCAAGTGCCGTTCTACCAAAATCTGTTTCTCCAAATCCGACAGTTCCTCGATTTCCGCAGTGATCCCTCGTTTCATCGGACGAAGCGAGGCAACGGCGGGTAAACATGTCTCTAACACATCCTTTTTTTGAGGCATCTTGGCCCATCCCGGAAATGGGTGGTCCATCAGGTTACGGGCCAAACGCACGCGTGTCATGAGAACGACTGGGCACTTTTTCGCCGCCCCCTCGGTCATAACGGACTTCCCGTCAAAGATGTCTTTGATAACCATCAGCGTTACGCAGTCTCTTCCGCCTCCAAAGATTTCTTTAGCTCCAAGATCTCATCGCGGTATTCGGCCGCTTCTTCGTATTGCTCGTTAGCAATAGCCTTCTGCAAATCGCCTTCCAACAAATTAATTCTATCTTCGTAAGACTTTCTTTCCAGGGCTTCCTCGGGGACTTTACCCTTGTGCTGATCGCCTCGATGCATTCCATCCAGAGCCCGGCTCAGCAGAGGCCTGAAGGTTTCATAGCATTGCTCGCAGCCCAGCCTACCCGTCTTCTTGAATTCCTTTTGCGTGTAGCCGCATTCCGGGCATTCGCCTAGCGACTCAAACGATTCCGCAGCATCTTCAGAAGCGACTTCAGGCTTCACCAGCAGATCGGCTAGTGAATACCCATCGGGATTCGTAATTCCCTTCTCCTCAGCGCAAGACTCGCAGAGATCGATTTTATGAATCTGGTTATTGATGATCTGCGTCAGGTGCACTGTCGCATTCTTATCGCAAACGTCGCATTTCAAAGCCTTAGCCATAACTCAACTTTTACCCAATTATCCTTTCAGTATCCAACAGGAAAACGTTTTCGCTACATAAATGAACAAAAATACATCGCATAAGCCGCGCCAATTATTACAGAAGCGTAAATCTAACCCCCAGAGAGCCCAGAATCAATGACCCAGTAGATTTTTTTGCCAATTTTGAAGCAAATTTAACCGCACCCGGAGAAAAGCCGAGCTCGAGCCGGAGCAAACGCGTCTGTGTCACTTCAAAGTGACCAAAAAACTAACTATGAAATACCGCTTTGACGCTCGGTTTTAAGGCTAAAGCAGCACCCCACGCGTCAAGACTTCCTCATGGAATGCCGCGTGCAGCTTTTTGGTCAACCCGCCTGGCTTGCCCGAACCAATTACGCGCCCATCCAACTTTACTACGGGAATGAGTTCAGCGGCTGTTCCCGTGAGAAAGCACTCATCGGCATTCCAAATCTCGTGACGGGTTAGGTTGCACTCCTTGATAGGAATGCCTTTCGATTCCGCTAGTTCAATAACCGCTCCGCGAGTAATCCCACGAAGAGCGCCATTCGACACATCTGGCGTGTACATCCGACCTTTGTGAACAATGAATATGTTATCGCCCGTGCATTCCGCCACGTAACCTTGATCATTGAGCATAATGGCCTCCAGCGCTCCACTTTGCGCCGCCTCAATTTTCGCAAGAATGTTGTTAAGATAATTGAGCGACTTGATGGCCGGATTCAAAGCCGCAGGTCCGGATCGCCGCGTGGGCACCGTAACAATCGAGAGGCCTTCCGTGTAATAATCCTCAGGATAGAGACGGATGGTATCAGCGATGATAATAATCGAAGGATTCGGGCACGAGTTGGGCGAAAGCCCCAGGTCCCCTCTCCCACGGGTGACGAGCAAACGGATGTATCCGTCTACAATCCCATTCTGGCGACAGGATTCGCACACCGCCTCTTCCATTTCCTTCGGGGACATGGGGATCTCCAAAAGTATGTCTTTGGCTGAATGCCACAAACGCTCGAGGTGCTCCTGCAAGCGGTAGACGCATTTGCGGTAGACTCGGATTCCTTCGAATATTCCATCCCCATATAGCAGACCGTGATCGAAAACCGAGATCTTCGCATCCTCTTTTTCTACGAATTCGCCATCCAGGAAAATCTTCATCGCGGTAATAACTGCTTGTTCCTCGGCCGCTTGCAAAAGAAAAATCTGTTGTATGCGCACATATATGGAGAGAATTACCTCAGGTTTTGCGATTTGCCCGCTTTGATTAGGGAATACCATAGACAGCCATGAGGATAACGCCCACTAGCCCCCTAGTCTGTGGAACCTGCGATCCTGTAATACTACCTCAATGGCTGATAAATTTTCGCGAAGCTCCTCCCATTTCAGGGAGGGGCCTTTTTATTTTCGCGTAGACACCGCTTTCTTCCTCGCAGGGAACAAGGCTCGACAAATCGGGCAAACCGTGCCATCGCAACCGCGAGCCGTGCAGTATTCCCGCCCGTAGTATATCATCTGGAGATGCAGGTCATTCCATCGCTCTTTTGGGAACAGCTTTTTAAGATCCTTTTCCGTTTGAACTACATTCTTGCCGTTGGTTAATCCCCATCTCTGAGCAAGTCGATGTATATGCGTATCTACAGGGAAGGCACGATGTCCAAACGCTTGTGCCATCACGACCGACGCCGTCTTATGGCCCACTCCAGGCAAAGCCTCTAGGGAATCAAAATCCTCCGGCACCTCGCCATCGTAATTTTCAACCAGAATTTTTGATAAGTCGTGGATAGCTTGAGCCTTTCGCGGGGCCAAACCACACGGCCGGACGACATCTTCGATCCTCGGGGCCTCTACCTTCGACATATCGAAAGGATTATCTGCCAGGGCCCAGAGACTGGGCGTCGTTTTATTGACTCGAATGTCCGTGCATTGAGCGGATAGCAGAACCGCGACTAAAAGAGTGTAGGAATCCTTGTGATCCAGAGGAATTGGAGGATTCGGGTAGAGTCCGTCCAGTTCCTGATCAACATAGGATGCTCTCTCTTTTCTGGTCATATGGAAGTCTCTTTTGCATTAATTCAGTCCGTCTAGCAATCGTTTAGAACTCTATGGTCTTCAATCGAGATTTCCTATTGATTCGCGAATCGCCAAAACTACAGTGCACCTATGTCGAGCAATCATGCGGCCAACGTCCCGAGTTTTCCCAATACGACTAGCTATACTGAATGTGATTCGTTCGCCAGACGCCACCTCGGAATAAGCGAGCAAGATGCCGCAGAAATGGCCGCAGAAATCGGATTCGATTCACTGGATCGCCTAATAGACGATGCCGTTCCCCAGAATATACGTATATCCACTATTGACGAGCTTCCGGATCCCGTAAGCGAGACTGATATGCTAAAAGAGCTGCAGGATATTGCATCCAAGAACTCATTAAAAAAATCGCTTATTGGTCTTGGGTATTCAAATACAATTACTCCACCCCCGATCCTTAGAAACATTCTAGAAAACCCCGGTTGGTACACCCAATACACCCCCTACCAAGCAGAAATTTCTCAGGGCCGAATGGAAGCTCTTTTTAATTTCCAAACTATGGTCTCTGACTTGACGGGACTGAAAATCTCCAACGCTTCGCTACTGGACGAAGGTACTGCCGCTGCTGAAGCTGTTTCCACGGCTTATGGACTCCGAGGGCAAGGCTCAAAGAACGCTGTACTCGTATCCTCGAAGTGCCATCCACAAATCATTGAAGTCATTGAGACGCGGGCCAAACCATTGAGTATCGAGGTGAAAATCGTCGATACTGGTCAACCGATCGATTTTGGCACGGCATTCGCGATTATTCTCCAGTATCCGGATACGCTAGGCATAGCCCACGATTTGTCTGGCCTTGTCGAGAATGCCCATAGCAATCGGGCTATGGCCATCTGCTGCTGCGATCTACTATCGCTAACATTATTGAAGCCACCCGGGGAAATGGGATTCGATATCGCTGTTGGATCTGCTCAACGTTTCGGCGTTCCCTTGGGATTCGGCGGCCCCCACGCCGCATTTTTCGCCACCACCGAAAGTAACAAGCGCAAAACGCCCGGCAGAATCATCGGCCTATCCAAGGATTCTGAAGGCAATCCCGCCTTACGACTTGCCCTTCAAACCCGAGAGCAACATATACGTCGCGACAAAGCCACTAGCAATATCTGCACTGCCCAGGTGCTTCTGGCCAATATCGCCGCAGCCTATGCTATCTATCACGGTCCCAACGGACTCATTGAGATTGCCAGGCGAATACGCCGCCTCGCGTTGACCGCGAAGCATATCCTTAACGAGTTTGGCTTCCGGGTAATCGAAGGTGAGCGTTTCGACACGCTGGCAATCAAAGTGCCAGAGGATATAGCTAAAGGAGTCATCAAGAAGGCACAGGATCTTGGATACAATTTGCGTAATATTTCCAAGAATCTAATCGGCCTTTCGATAGATGAGACTGTAACCCATCATGAATTGACTGCTGTCCTTAGTGCATTCAACTCTGATGGCTCGAAGCCTGAGGAAAGTACAATCGAAACTCCTTCAGATACAAACGAACCGATTAGCCCGGACCTACAGCGCCAATCTCGGTTCCTCACGCATCCGGTATTCAATCGGTACCGCAGCGAAACAGAGTTCGTCCGCTATCTCAAGAAGCTGGAGAACAAGGATCTTTCTCTGACGAACTCTATGATTCCACTTGGTTCGTGTACCATGAAATTGAACGCAACTGCGGAAATGCTTCCAATATCCTGGCCCGAATTTAGCGAGATTCATCCATTCGCTCCATCTAACCAAACGGCAGGATACAGGGAATTAATCGAGCAACTCGAAACCTGGCTGGCACGGATTACAGGGTTTGCAGCAGTTTCCATTCAGCCGAATGCGGGATCGCAAGGAGAATACGCAGGACTTCTAGCCATTCGGGAATACCATCGATCCAACGAGCAGGAGGATAGAAATGTTTGCCTCATTCCGTCTTCGGCTCACGGAACCAATCCTGCTAGTGCCGTGATGGCTGGCATGAAAGTCGTGCCCATAAATTGCGATTCTAAAGGCAATATTGATGCCGATGACCTAGAAAAGAAAGCCGAGCTGCATCGCGATCGCCTGTCAGCCCTCATGATTACCTACCCATCTACACATGGAGTATTCGAATCTTCCGTACAAGAAATTTGCCAAATCGTCCACAATAATGGCGGCCAAGTTTACATGGACGGAGCGAACATGAACGCCCAGTGTGGATTGACCAGCCCTGGATTTATCGGGGCCGATGTTTGCCATTTGAACCTGCACAAGACTTTTTGCATACCCCATGGAGGCGGTGGACCTGGAGTCGGTCCCATTGGGGTCGCTAACCACTTGGCCCCTTTTCTTCCCGGCCATCGTCAAAGCCTGGATCTCAACGACCGATCCACAGTTGGAGCCGTATCGGCAGCCCCTTATGGAAGTGCAGGTATCCTTCCCATTTCCTGGGCGTATATTAGAATGATGGGAGAAAGTGGGCTGACGCAAGCAACCAAGATCGCCATCCTTAATGCCAACTATATGGCGAAGCGGCTAGAGCCTCATTTCCCAATCGTCTACCGCGGAGAAAAAAACCTGGTGGCTCATGAGTTCATTATCGACTTCCGAGATTGGAAAGAAAGAGCGGGTGTAGATGTAGAGGATATCGCCAAACGCTTGATGGACTATGGTTTCCATGCGCCAACTATGTCCTGGCCCGTTGCCGGAACCATGATGATCGAGCCGACTGAAAGCGAATCACGAATGGAACTGGATCGGTTTTGCGAAACCCTGATTTCCATAAAATCGGAAATGGAAAATATAGAACGCGAAACGTGGTCACGAGAGGATAATCCCTTAAAAAACGCTCCGCACACGAGCCAGCGAATTGCTTCCGACAACTGGGACTCCCCCTATAGCAGAGAGCTGGCGGCTTTTCCCGATCCTTCATTGAAGGACTACAAATACTGGCCCCCTGTGGGACGAGTAGACAATGTCTTCGGTGACAGAAATCTCGTCTGCGCTTGCCCATCTATGGAAACCTACCAAGGCTAGCCACTTTAGTAATCAGTTCGCTTCCTTCGAATCAATCTAGGCATTCAAGCAAATCGAAATGGCACTAATTCATTGCGACTTTTACTCTGAAGTACTGGGAACAGGCACGGCCTTCGATGCCATCATCCCTATGGCTCCTTCTACGAACGAGAACGCCTCAATTATCAATAATAGCCCACTTCCAACTCTCTTCCTATTGCACGGACTCCAATCGGACTACACTGCTTGGACCCGTTATACTTCAATCGAGCGTTACGCAGAAGAGAAGGATATTGCAGTCGTCATGCCTGACGCGGGGAGAAGCTTCTATACAAACATGCATAAAGGGTATCGGTACTTCGACTTTTTTGCCGATGAGCTTCCTCGCATCGCCAATCGCTTATTGCCCATTTCTGAACGTCGAGAAGATCGTTTCATCGCCGGACTTTCCATGGGCGGCTATGGCGCCTTTAAAATAGCTTTGTCGCGGCCAGACCAATACAGAGGGGCCGCTAGCTTGTCCGGAGCCCTATCCTTTGCGAGTATCGAGGAACCTGATTCTTTGCTTCCCGAATGGCCCATAATATTCGGCCCCAGCGGAGCCGTCAACCATCCGGAAAACGATCTCATTCTTCTGGCTAGGGAATTTGCCTCGTCTAACGAGCATCCAATGGACTTGTTTCAATGCTGCGGCACTGAGGATTTTCTCTACAATGCGAATCGAGACTTTCTCAAAGAGGCCCAAAAACTCGGGATCGATATCCACTATGAGGAAGAACCGGGAGAGCACGAGTGGGGCTACTGGGACATGAAGGTGCAAAGCGTTCTTGATTGGCTACCAACAAATCGAATACACCAGCCAGACAGCGACGCATAGTGCCTATGAACAAAAGCCTAATCACCAACATTTGCTCCGCCCTCCTTTGCGCTATCGGGCTCGCATTGCCGGAGAACTTAGCAAAGCCCTTTGTCGTTAGTGCGGGTCTCTTTTCATTTTCTGGAGCCCTCACTAACTGGCTGGCCGTTCACATGCTATTCGAGAAAGTTCCTGGCCTTTACGGTTCCGGCGTCATCGTCGATCGCTTTGAGGAATTCAAAAACGGGATACATAGTCTCGTGATGGAAAATTTCTTCACAGAGGAAAACTTCAAGCGATTCACCGACGTAGCGCTCAACGAAGGCCTATCCGTGGAAGGCATCCGATCCACCATCGACATGGACGATATGTTTAATGGGTTTCTGGACGTAGTTGCTCGATCAAAATTCGGGGGTATGCTTTCCCTCGTGGGCGGGATGAGAGCCTTGGAACCGCTCAGAGAGCCCTTGAAAGATGAGTTCTCAAGAAAATTGACCGAAATGGTCGAGGATCTGGATCTCAAAAAAAGCAATATGCATTTCGAGAATTTTCGCCCCACTGTCGAAAACCTAGTGGAAGGAAAACTCGATCAACTTGAGCCCGAGGAGGTGAAATCGATCTTGGAAGATATTATCCGCGAGCACCTTGGATGGCTGGTTGTTTGGGGTGGCGTATTCGGAGGCGCCATCGGCGTCGCGGCGAGCTTCGTAACTGCCTAGGGCTCACTTCGGCCTTTTCGCACTCTCTTAGGTATCGTTTGAGAATCGTCCCTTAGATCCTAATATCTAGAACCGTGTGCGTATGTAATAATACCCCAAAACTCGATCTCCACCCAGCTCAGCTAACCGCTATTGCTGCTTGAAGTCGGGCCCCAGCTCGATCGGGTATATTATAAACAACTACCGAATTTCGGAAAATGGCTACACGTATCTGCATCGTCAACGACCACCCCTTTGTGTGGCAAGAGTTGTCTCAAGTTTCTAACAATAAAGAAGATATGGAGATTTGTGGTGAAGTTAAAAACGCTTCGGAGGCAATGAAAGGCGTCGGCCGAACGAATCCCGATGTCATCATCATAGACATTTCGCTCAGAGGGAATAACGATCTAGAGCTAATATAGAATTTGAAGGCGATCCATGAGAACATTCCGATTCTCGTCTTCTCCATGCATGACGAATCTACCTATGCCCAACGGGTGCTAATGCGTATTTCATGAAAGAAGAGTCTACGAAAAAACTGGTTGAAGCCATTCGTCGCATTATCAAGGGGGAGATCCGTGTAAGCCCGCCGGTTGCGGGCCAGGTGCTGCATCAGATCCTAATCGGGCCGGAATAAAGCCACTTCCTCTTCAAAAATCAATCCTACACAATACCGTGAGCTGGTAGTCGCGCAACTCATCGGAAGAGGCCTATCTAGTCCGGAAATCCCCGAAAGCCTAAATTTGAGCGTGAACATGATCGAATCCCTTCGCTCTCGCATCGAGTCGAAGCTAGAGCTTTCCAGTGCAAGCGAAGCGATTCGGATCGGTATACGTCCGAAGCACAGGAAACTCTAGTATAGGATCGCGAAGAGATTTTAGTATTGCGCCGAAGCGATTTTCCGTTCTTTTCATCGCTTTCACGCTAGAAGTCGGCGTCTTCAAGGCGCTTTCTTCCGCGGAACATTCGAGAATCTATCGAATAACAGCGGTTAGCTCAGCGACGAGCTTGGCTAACGGTCTCTCAAACGAGGGATCTCTGTTTCCGTGATCCGAAATCAAAAAATGCCACACAGTAAAGCTATCGATAAATCCAAGGTTATCAGCGACTTTAAGACGCACGATACCGACACGGGCTCTTGCGACGTGCAAGTCGCTCTATTATCCGCTCGCATCAATCATTTAACCGAGCACCTACGAGCCAATCGGAAGGATTTCCACACCCGCAGAGGGCTAATCGCTATGACTAGCCGCAGACGCAAGCTGCTCAACTACTTGAAAAAGAACGATCTTAACAAGTACAACGAGCTCCTCCAGCGACTCAATCTTCGCAAATAGGGAATTTTCCAAGCAGGGAACTTACCTGACTGACTGTCCGACTGACAAAAAAAGGGAGTCTACTGTCTTTCATTCGCCGCGTTTGCCAAAAGTCTCAATCGATTTCTGGCTAGCGGGCTTTGTTCTTTAACCAACCAAACCAAACAAGCCGCGTATGAAAATGTTCTCGGTGGACGGGATATTTCCGCATGAAATCGCGAAATGATGATTTCATCCTGAAATTTCTCTACGCAACCGAGATCGCTTTCGTCGCAGCACTGTAAATAAAACAATGATACAACAACATAGTGTAACGATTGATGATCTCAATATGACCATCTCGACCGGGGACCTGGCCCAACTCGCCAGCGGCTCCGTCACCATCACCGTAGGCGAAACCTGCGTTTTCGTCTCAGCCACAGCTGCCAATACCGTTCGGGAAGGCCAAGACTGGTTCCCACTTACCGTTGACTACCGCGAGAAGTTTTCCGCGGCTGGACGGATTCCCGGCGGCTATTTCAAACGCGAAGCTCGGCCCACGGAAAAGGAAATCCTGACCTCGCGGCTATGCGATCGCCCTTGCCGACCTCTGTTTCCGAAAGGCTTCCTGAACGAGGTTCAGATTATCGGGTTCCTCCTTTCGACAGATAAATCCAACGAACCTGATATCTCCATGATCAACGGAGCTTCGGCTGCTTTGGCAATTTCCGACATTCCTTGGAATGGCCCTATCGGGGCAGTTCGCGTGGGGCGCGTCGATGGCGAATTCATCGTCAATCCAACTGTTGAAGATCAGTACTCTTCCGACCTCGACCTCATCTACGTCGGCACCAAGACCGATATGCTGATGATTGAGGGGAGCGCCGCTCAACTACCTGAAGACGACTTCATCGCTGCTTTGGAATTCGCCCACGAAGCCATACAGCCAGTGATCGCAGGCATTGAAGAGCTTGTTTCCATTGCCGGAAAAGAAAAAGCGGAATTCCCGCTGGTCGTTCTAAATCCGGAAATCAAGACCTTTGTTGAGGACCTGATAGGCGAAGGTGTCGCTAGTGCGACTCGCATTGGCGACAAACAGAAACGAAATGCAGCTATCGACGAACTGAAAGACAAGGCGGAGGAGGCCTTGAAAGAGAAACTCGACGAAGACGCATACAACCCAGCCCAGCTTTCCATGGCCATGGAAGAGCTTCAGGAAGTAGCGTACCGGGCTCCTATATTGGCGACCGGCGAACGATCGGGAGGCCGCGGCCCCAATGAGCTACGCGAATTGAAGAGCAAAGTAGGACTCTTGCCACGTGTTCATGGATCTGCTCTTTTTTCGCGAGGTGAAACTCAAGCCCTCGTGTTCGCTACTCTCGGACCGACAAACGAGGCTCAAAGGCTGGACGCCGTAACTGGTGGCCCTGAATCCAAGTCGTTTATGCTTCACTACAATTTTCCATCTTTTTGTGTTGGAGAATCTAGAATGAAGTTTAGTCTCTCTAGAAGAGAAGTAGGTCATGGAAACCTGGCTGAAAGAGCATTAAAATATGCGCTACCTAATTTTGAAGACTTTCCATATACGACAAGGATAGTTTCTGAGATACTTGAATCAAACGGTTCCTCATCAATGGCTACTGTATGTGGTGGTTCTTTGGCGCTGATGGATGCGGGTGTTCC
>DKNL01000120.1 GCA_002474325.1 Opitutales bacterium UBA7389 | reverse complement strand
AGTAGATGCCTTTCGAGGTTTGCATGCCAAAGGAGTATTCGTGATGAGTGTCGGTTTCACCCTGGAGCACTCGTAGAAAGCTTTTCCCGTCGAAATCGAAGTTCAGTGGATTCCCGCCAGCTGCTTCAATGAAGGTGGGCAGCACGTCGATGTACTGGATCATGGCTTCGGTCTCTCTGCCAGGCTTGACCATGCCTGGCCAGCGAACAACGGCGGCCGATCTTAAGCCCGTATCGTAGCAGGTCCATTTGCAATGTGGAAAATTAGATCCTTGCTCGCTCAAGTATATAACGAGTGTGTTGTCTGATTTCCCGTGCGTATCCAGATACTCTAGACATTGCTTGACCTGATTGTCCATGTAGGTGATTTCTGCGTAGTAGCGAGTGAGGTTTTCTCGCGTAATGGGCGTATCGATCAGATAGGGTGGCAAAGTCAGGGAATCGGCGTCATATACGGTCGGATCCCCGCGAGTCCAGGGCGTGTGGGCCTGGTTGGAGGCTACGACCATGCACCAGGGTTGGTCTCCTGTTTCCCTGATGAAAGTATCCAAGAGCGTCATGTCCAAATCAATCCCTCCTCCCCTGTCACCATGCTGGCCACCGAGATATTCGAAGGGGAAATTCTCGATTGGGGCTTCGTGCCGCTTGCCCATGAGGCCGACGCGGTAGCCCAATGGCTCCAGATAGTGGGGCACACTCTGGATATGATCGTAGACGCGGCTGTGATTCGGGTGGGCCCCATTGCGGACTGGGTGGATGCCAGTGTAGAGGCTCATGCGGGTTGGGGCGCACATGGGAGCTGAATTGAAACAGTATTCGAAGCGTAAACCATCCTTCGCCATTTGGTCGATTGTCGGAGTGCGTACTTCCTCGTTTCCATAGCAGCCTATGTCGTGGTAGGTTAGGTCATCCGATAAAAATAGAAGTATATTGGGTTTTCCAGATTGAGCGGGTAGGCTGTTGTTTATGCCCAGGGTCAACAGAAGGCAGAAAATTAGATAGAGAATAGAATTCATGGGATATGAAAGAGATCTCAGCTTTATTGCTAATTCCCGTAGGCGGCAATCAGATTTCTGTTCATGAATCGGCGATTTATGGGCGCATGCTTTTGAAGGGCGAAAGGCGATGGACGTCTCGAAGTCTGGCTAAAATTGGGACTGAAATCGCAAATGGTCGAGTTTCTGATCGCTGAGTTGCGTTGATGCTCGACCGGTCTCTGCTGTATCTTCAAATCTGGTAGAGTTAAAATTCGCTACTGCTTCAATGCGATCCCGCTAAACTCTCTTACTGTATCACTTCAGCGGATTTTCGTACCGAATAATTCCTAGACCTGGATCTTTCTGGGAGTTGTTGTCCCCTTCGCAGTTCATGATGTCGAACTCGAATTTCCAAGAAAGGGGCTCATGGGTGTCTTTTCGAGTGGCATGGAGAGATTTGGCCGTATTTACTGTTTGCCGATTATGAATAAATACCTGCTTCGCACCCTCATTTTCGTTTTTTCCTTTTCGCTAAACGCTGATGAACCTGGCTTTAAGCCTTTGTTCAACGGGAAGAATTTCGATGGCTGGGATAGCAAGCCTGGGGCTTGGGAAGTTCGCGATGGAGAGATTTGGTGTACGGGCGAATCTGAAGGAAAGAATTGGCTGATATTTAGAGCTAGCGAACCTTCCGATTTCGTACTCAGGCTCGAGTTTCGCTGGGACAAGGGAAATTCAGGCGTTCAGGTCCGGAGCGATGATCTCGGCGAGTGGCAGATTTTTGGATACCAAGTTGAGATCGCTCGCAGGGAAGTGATGGGGCTGTGGCATCATTCGCTCATTGCTAGAGACCATCCCAAGCGTGAAGCTCGATTCCTCATGTCGACAGCAGGGGAGCGGGCGATTATCGCCGAGGATGGGACGCGTGTGAATAATAAGCTAGAGGCTGCGGCCAAGGTGCAAGCCCACTATGACGAGAATGCTTGGAACACGATGGAGATTATCGCTAGCGGGGATCAAATCATTCAAATGATCAATGGCGTGCACTTCGCGACGCTTATCGATAATGACGAGAAAATGAGCCGTCGAAAGGGCTTCATTGCTTTCCAGGATCACGGAAGGGGCTGCACGGTCGCCTTTCGAAATATCAGAATGAAAGAATCTAACAATTAGATTGCTAAATCACTCCGTTATCAAATTGAGCTATGGCGTAACAATACTTGAAATCAAATGCGCAACCATACCGCCATTCTAACATTTATGACAGCTTCTGTTATTAACACGACCGCTGAAACTCCGAATATTCTCTGGATTACAGCTGAGGATATGAGTCCAACTCTCGGCTGCTACGGAGACGACTATGCGAGCACGCCTAACATCGATCAACTGGCGGCTGATGGTGTGGTTTATACGAATGCCTTCGCCACGTCTCCGGTTTGTTCGCCTTCCCGGTCGTGTATTATTAATGGATTACCTGCGACATCACAGGGTACTCAACAAATGCGGTCAGCATTCCCAATACCTCAATACATGAAGGGATTTCCAAGTATTTTGAGAAAGGACGGCTTTTACGCTTCGAATAATGTCAAAACTGACTACAATAACGGAAACTGGAAGGAGATTATCGCGGCCTCGTGGAACGAAAATAGCGATACCGCCCACTGGAGAAATCGAAGTGGCGATGAGCCCTTCTTTTCGGTATTCAACCTAATGACTTCCCACCAAAGCCGCTCCATGGTGTGGCCGTACGAGCAGTTTGTTTCGGAAGTGCAAAGCAAGCTTGGCGAGAATGAGATCCATGATCCCGAAGCGGCGCCATTGCCCCCTTATTATCCGGATACGCCGATTGTCCGCAGAACGGTGGCCCGCTTCTACGATTGCGTCACCGCCATGGACAAAGAGGTCGGGGACATCCTCCAGCAATTGGAAGATGATGGACTGGGGGATAATACGATCGTGTTTTTCTATTCGGATCACGGCTCGGGCATGCCACGACACAAGCGGGCGCTATTAGACTCCGGAATGAATGTGGCATTGGTCGTCCGTTTCCCGGAGAAATATCGACACTTCGCGCCTTCGGGTCCCGGCACGCGTACTGATCGTTTGGTTAGCTTCGACGATTTTGGTCCAACCGTGCTGAGTTTAGCCGGATCTGAGATACCTGAATACATGGAAGGAAAAGCGTTTCTAGGGCCCAAAGCGGTTCCTGCTCGAGATTACACTTATGGGCATCGCGATCGAGTGGATGAAGTTCATGACCTTGCTCGATCCGTTCGCGACAAACGCTACTTATACATACGTAACTACATGCCTTACCTAGGCTACAATCAGCCGACAGCCTGGCCCGATCTCGGGGAAATTCGGCACGAGTTTTATAGATTGGCCCAAGATGGTCGTATGACGCCTGCACAAGAGCATTTTGCGGGTCCTAGAAGGCCGCTTGAAGAACTCTACGATTGCCATTCGGATCCACAGAACCTAGAAAATCTTGCTGAATCTGAGGATCATCGTGGGGTTCTTGAACGAATGCGAGGCCAGCTGGCGAAAAATCTAGTGGATAGCCGTGATCTCGGTTTCTTGCCGGAATCCCTGGCTTGGCAACGAGCGGAGGGATCTACCGCATACGAGTTTGCTCGCTCTTCGGACGACTATCAACAGTCCGTTCTCATTGAAGCTGCTTCTCAGGTTGGGAACGCCTCGGAAGAGGAGCTTCTCGGTAATCTGACCCACAGTGATCCCGGTGTTCGTTACTGGGGTGCGGTCGGTCTTAG
>DKNL01000050.1 GCA_002474325.1 Opitutales bacterium UBA7389 | reverse complement strand
ATGAAAAGAACCGGTCTCCACAGGAATGCTGCCTTCGGCTACATCCGTTGCCGTGCCGGTGAAGTGCCAGCGTCGGAGAATATTCCCGAGAACATCGATCTCGATCAAGCCGCCCGTACCAGGCCAGATTTCGTACATGAAGTTGCCGTTTGGCATTCGGCGAACGTCATGGATCTTATGGCCATCAGGGTGGTAGTACCATACGATCTCCCCGAGATCATCGACGATGATTGCCGGCGCGAAGTTCGCAGGTGTCGAATTGCCTTCGGCGTCCCAACGTCCGTTGACATTGAACAACGTCACTCCGGGCTCCATGGCGTCGGGATTACGCGTGGTCACCCTCGGTACAGGAAAGGTGTCAGGAATCGTGGGTGTTTCGAAAGTCATTGGATCCGATGTGGTAGAGTTTCCACGAGCGTTAGTAAGCGTGGCAGTTATCGAGTGCGAACGCCCCCCCCTCATTCCGATCACGGGAACCTCGAATTGTGTAGAACTTTCAGGGCTTGGAGTAATCGACCATTGGCGTTCGCCATCGTCGATATTGATTGTCAAGGTGACGGGCTGGTCTGTCGAGACACTCAGTATCGCTGCCAGTGGTACACTTGGGTTAGGATTTTCCACGAGGCTTACTTGGCTAATCGTGGGTCCTGTCGGGCTGCAGGCTGCGAATAAAAGTGGCAGTAAAGCTACAAGGAGCAATTGCTCCGCGAATCTAAGGCATTTCATTTTGTCGAATCTCCTTATTGGGATTGAAGGATGTGTGGGTTTAGGAAAGGGAGTATAGAGAAAACAGATCGGGATAGCGGAAAAGTCCAGAGAATAGGCTTCGAGGTTCGGGATCGATGCTGACGTCTGAGCAAGCCAGTTGCGAATCGCTCAAACCCCGATATAATCGCCGCATGCTTGAGTTGACTGGTAGTCTTTAACTACTCCCTTCTGCTTGATTGGAAGAGATCCGATTCCCTATCAGGCTCGGTGGATTGCCTCGACACAGAATAACTCTGATAGGTTATTCATTGGGAGGGATGTCGGCAAAAGGCCAATTTCCATCCTGGATTAGGCGTTTCTCTAGGCCTGCTTTGCGGAACAGCGTAGCTGTTTCTTCGCGAGAATAGCGTCGGTAATCAGATTCCGTGTCGTTAGCCAGATGGTGGATAAGCAGGGCGGAAATCGCGGACGATTTGGCTAATAGGGTCGGCTTCACTTTATCTAAGGTATCTGCTGCGTCATGATAGTAACGCACGTCCTCCGCGGGGATGGGGGCATAGAAGGTAATGGCTGGAATGCCCTCCAAGATAAACGGATGGTGGTCGCCGCCTAGCCAAGTTTTGTTGGCCAGGTTTCTGGAGAATTTAAGGGCTCCCAGGCGAGAAGAAAATGATTTAAGAACGGAAACTAGCTCGTCAAACCCCATAGCGTTTACCCCGGTTATCTCACCAACCATGTCGAGATTGACCATTACTCTGATTGGGCTTTCCCGATGGGCCTCCACGTAGCGGCGTGAGCCCCACAATCCCCACTCCTCGGCGTTGAAAAACACGATAGCCACAGTGTAGGGGTTTTGGGCGAGTGCTTTTGAAGGAGGCGGGCAACCTCAAATAGCTGGGCTACTCCAAGCCCGTTGTCCATAGCTCCTTGTCCGAGATCCCATGAGTCGAAGTGGGCACCGAGGACGATTCGCTCATCAGATTCTCCTGGCAGAACCGCCACCAGATTTTCACTGCTCATGGGCTTGATTTGGGAAAGCGTTTCGAGTCGGACGACCACGGGGATATCTACTTCCAACTGGGCCCGGAGGCGTAGCCCATCTTCCCGGGTGATTCCGAACAGAGGGAAGGGAGGGGCCTCGCCATCGTGGTTAGCCACTCGGGCGAGTAACTGGCCACCGTTGACGCGATTCATGAGTAAAGCGCCGCATACTCCGAAATCGTTAGCCAGACGTAGGTACTTCGCTTGGTTTAGACGGAGCGACGAGGGAACAAGGATAATCCGGCCATCCAGCGCTTTTGGGTCAAGGGTATCTAGATCGATTGATCTCAAAAGGGCGACTGGGGCTTCGACCGGCTTTTGGCGGTCGACGTAGCCCAAGGTGATGGAGCGAAGGGGACGGTTTTCTGGCTGTATTAGGATGGCTCTGTCATCGCCGCGAACCCAGCCCGGATGCTGGAATGATTCTCGGTGAACCTCCACTCCAAGGTTTTCCAGCTCTTTTTGGAGATAGTCTAGGGAACGATCGTTACCAGGTGTACCTGCCAGGCGGTGCCCGTATCGAGTGATCATGGTAGCCAGGAATGAATAGGCTTCCTGGTTTAGCAATGCATCGCCGACTATGGTTTCGCTAGGATCGGCGTTGGTAGAAGACTTGGTCTTGGGAGATTCTTGTCCGATCCCAACGGGCGCAAGCGAAAGAAGAAGTGATACGACGACGGTGTGGCGAAAAGAATCAAGAACTGGATACATGTGAAGAGATTGTTGATAGGTGAATACAGCGATGCCCGCTAGTTCCTACGAGTTTAAAAGAACTTCGCTTAGGAGCAGAGGGGCTCAGGGGTTCTGAATTAAAGGATTTCTTGTAGCTCTCGTAGCACGTCGTCGAGGGCGTATCGGAGGATCCAGGCTTGGCGAGTGAAAGACTGGGCTTGGCTTGCGTCCTTAAGCGATTGGGAAATCTTAGTTTTGGTAGATTGGCGTAAGTCGTTTCGTTCCAGCCAACGCCGCCGCCAAGGCGATAAACACGAGGAAGCTGGATTGTCTGGATTCGCCGCTTCGGGTGTTCGAGGCGGTCGTCACAGGCAGGTTCGACGTTCAGCGCGACAGATTCCAGGCCCCGCACCGGTTCGAAATCAAAGAGGGGGCGCAGGTCTTGTTCCTGAAGAACAACAAGCCGTACTGGCTTAACGGGACGCTTGGGAGAGTGGTCCGCATCGAGGATGGAATTCTGCGCATCGAGATTCTGGAGACAGGAAACAGCGACTTGTAAAGCTTGTTGGTGCTCAGGGCGGGACTTGAAC
>DKNL01000246.1 GCA_002474325.1 Opitutales bacterium UBA7389 | reverse complement strand
CCTCCTCTTGGCACTTTTTTTGCTGATCTCTGAGCCAAATGCTATTCTCGCGAACAAACCCCAACGCTTCGCAACGAGAGCCACCCTCGGGAATCGTCACGCGTATCTGGCCATGACGATCAATACTGGCTATGTAGCGTCTGGCATTCCGCCTACGGCAAAATTTAACGTCATCCTCTTCGATCCCCTTTTCGATAAAGCTCAACCTCGCCATTTCCATTGGACTCCCTACTATCTAGGCTGGACACGCTTGAAGCAAGATCTACGTTTTCCATTCTGAACTTTTTAGATCAAATGACTAACCAAAGACTAATCTCCTCCTTAATGATTTCCACACTTTTCCTGTTGGGCTGCTCTCAACAGCCATCCGGGACCGCCAGTTTGAGTCAGTCGGATTTAGATTTGGAATCGCGCGTAGAAAACCTGGAAACCACCGTCGATCTACTAATCAAAGATCCAGAGATCGCCCGCATTCGCCAAGCTTATCCCGAGGCCCAAAGCACAACTTCGGGACTTCACTACATCGTACGCAGTGAAGGTTCAGGAAGCAGCACCCCAAAAACGGGCGACTCAATAACGGCTCACTACAAGGGAACCTTGCTCAATGGAACCAAGTTCGACAGCTCCTACGATCGCGGAGAGCCTTTCTCTTTCCAAGTCGGACTCGGCAGAGTGATCAAGGGCTGGGACGAGGCATTTCAGGAGATGAAGAGGGGCGAAAAGCGAACGCTCATAATTCCATCGAAACTTGGATACGGCTCTCGCGGAGCGGGTGGATCTATTCCACCCAATGCAACCCTCGTTTTCGAAGTCGATCTAATCGATTTCGAGTGAATCAAATCACCCAATTTCCGGGCTATCAAGCTAAAAGAGTTTTCATCCTCAAACCTTTAACTTCCTCCTATTGGCAACCGCAACTGCTGTTGCCGCCTCCCCCGCAAGAGCCACCTTCATTGTGGACATGCCCGTGAGAGATTTCTTCCGGCATGGCAGGACGCTTTTCGACGACCTCTAAATAGAAAAACAAGTCTACCCCAGCTAGCGGATGATTGGCATCCAAGGTGACATCATCCCCGTCCACTTGAACAACCTGAACAACTGGAGCGTGCTGGTCTGATCCCGCCTGGAAAAAGTCGCCAACGTTAATCTCTTCCGCCGGAAGCTTAGACTTACTCACAATATCAACTTGGGATTCATCTCTGAACCCGTACCCTTTCTCTGGACGTACGATCACTTCCGCCGTTTCCCCTTCGGACATCTTGGAGAGCTCTTCCTCTAATCCATCTATTATCGCCCCGGAACCCTCCAAAAAACTCAATGGAGACTCCGGCACCGTTCTATCTAGCACATCACCCGCTTTGTTCTTGAGAGTGAAATGAAATCCTATCACTTGTTGAGCCATGGTCGGGTTTATCGAATCGACTTTAGCTAAAAGCAATCCTGATCGACTTCACTATTCTCGAGAGTAACCCATCGAACGCTCTACACTGTCTTTCCAGACCCGCCGTTTCTTCTCTCTGAGCAATCCATCGATTTGCGGCTCGTATCGCCAGCGCTCGCACCAAAGTGATGATAATTCAGACTGGGATTTCCAAAACCCCGTAGCCAAGCCTGCCAAGAATGCAGCCCCTAAAGCGGTTGTTTCCTCGATTGCTGAGCAGCGAACCGGCGATCCCAAAAAATCCGACTGCAATTGCATTAGCAAACCGTTGACAGAAGCTCCACCATCAGCCTGAAGCGACTCCAAACCATGACCCGAGTCGTCTTGCATTGCTTCAGCAACATCCGAGACCTGAAATGCGATCCCCTCCAAGGCCGCTCGAGCAATATGGGATCGGGAGCTACCGCGAGTAAGTCCAAATATCGCTCCCCTAGCGTAGGGATCCCAATAGGGAGCTCCCAGCCCAGAAAAAGCGGGCACAATCGTAACGCCGCCAGAATCCTCGACCTGATTAGCCAACTCCTCCACTTCCCCTGCGGAATCGATTATCTTCAATTCATCTCGGAGCCATTGCACAAGAGCCCCCCCAATGAATACACTGCCTTCTAAAGCGTATTCCGTCTTTCCTCCGATTCGCCAAGCAACTGTGGAAAGCAATCGATTACGGGAACCTTGGGGCTCTTCCCCCACATTCATAAGAAGGAAACAACCCGTCCCGTAAGTGTTTTTCGCCATTCCCGGCTCAAAGCAAACTTGTCCGAAAAGCGCTGCCTGCTGATCACCCGCAATACCCGATATCGGTATCGGACTTTTCGTTACGCGTCCCGAAGACATAGCTAGAGATCCACTCGAGTCAACAATTTCGGGAAGCAAGGAAGCGGGGATTTCGAATAGATCCAGCAACTCTGTGTCCCAATCGAGCGATTTCAAATCCATGAGCAGTGTTCTACTGGCATTCGAGACATCGGTAATGTGCGATTTCCCCTCCGTCAGATTCCAGATCAACCATGTATCCATTGTTCCAACAGCCAAACTCCCTGATTCCGCTAGCTCTCTTGCCCCATGAGTCTCGTCTATAATCCACTTTATTTTCGTCGCGGAAAAGTATGGGTCGAGCAGGAGACCGGTTTTTGACTGTATCCACTCCTCTTTGCCTTCATTCTTCAGATTTTCGCAAAAAGAAGCCGTTCGTCTATCCTGCCAGACGATGGCGTTAGCAATGGGCTTGCCGGTTTCGCGATTCCAAATGACGACCGTTTCTCGCTGATTCGTAATGCCAATAGCCTCTATATCTTCCCATTCAGCGCTGGCGCTTTTCAAGGCGGCTTCAATCGATTGACACTGCGTTTCC
>DKNL01000226.1 GCA_002474325.1 Opitutales bacterium UBA7389 | reverse complement strand
TAGATTACTCGGCTGGGTCGCTGGTTGGCTCCAGCTTCCACGAAATACAAACCCAATCGTCCTTGGTCTGTCAATACAACGTCATTCGTATCTACGTCGAGACCGCGAAGTGTAGAGAGGCAAGCTTGGGTGATGTCATTGTCTGGCAAGGCCGTAACGAATCGAGTGTCTCCACCTAACATAGCAATGGAAGCGGCGACGTTAGCTTCGGCCCCGGCGAATGTTAGATTGAGGTCGCCCGGTAGCGATTGCCGAAATCGATTGTGTCCATGAGGACAGAGTCGCCCCATGATTTCCCCGAAGGTAACGATGGTTTTCATTATAATATCTGTATTTAAGTTTTGCCTACGAAACAGTTTTAGTAGTTTGTTTTCTTTGGCTAATCCTGCCCCCGTACCGCTTCCACGATATGGCGGGCTTCTCTGGCGTTGGCTTCGATTTGGTCCCAATTGCTGGCCACGATGAGATCGCGTTTGGCAATCCATGATCCGCCGATTGCCGAGATGAGTGGGGAGGCAATGTAGGAATTCATGTTTTGAGCATTGAGGCCCCCGAGAGGAATAAAATCGATTCCCAGGTGTTGATAAGGGCCGGCCATACTCTTGAGGTGGGCTAGGCCCCCAGAGGTTTCAGCAGGAAAGAATTTCAATGTTCGGCAGCCGAGTTCGAGTCCTCGCTCAATGTCGCTAGGGGTAGCGATGCCTGGGCCGAAGGGGAGACCCTTATCTTGAGCATACTCGACAACGCTGCGATTTAGGCCCGGAGCTACGCCAAATGCGGCTTCGGCGCCAACGACCCCGTCGATTTGCTGGGTGGTCAGTATCGTGCCTATGCCCGCAAGCATATCCGGCACCTCTTGGCGAATCGCCCGAAGGGCATCCAAAGCTGCGTCGGTACGGAGAGTCAGCTCCATGGCATCGACCCCTCCTCGCAGGAGACATTTAGCGAGGGGGACCGCTTGTTTTGCGTCGTCGATAACTAGGACGGCTATGATGGCGGTCTCTTTTAATTTTGCGTGTAGTTCGGTTGGGAACATAGGAATCGATCGAATTTATGTCTGTATAGTTGACAAATAAAACTATATAACCGACAAAACTAAAACATACTTTGTAGATGTCAACTGATTCGAGAGGGCTAGCCACATCTTTGTTCAAAGCTTTGGACGCGCTTAGCATGTTGAGCGCGCGTTCGGAAGGGTTAGCTATTCGAGAAGTGGTGGAAGGTATGAATCTGCCCCGCAGCAGTTTAATTCGCATACTGGATAGTTTGATTCACTATGGTCTTGTTGAGCGAGTAGCGGATAAACGGTATCGCGTCACTGTCAAATTTAGGGAATGGCGAATGTCGAATGGGGATGAGGAGCTAATCGACTCCCACCTTGATGTTATGAAACGGATTGCTGGTGAGATTGGGGAGATGGCGATATTGGGTCAGCTTCAAGGGCGCATGATTCGTCATTTGCATTATGAGGAGCCCGATTGTCGTGTCCGGGTTGCTCCTCCCATTGGCCACAAGATTCCTCTTGAGCGTATGGCCATGGGAAAGTTGGCCTTGAGCCTACGGCCAGACTTGCTCCCGGCTGGTAGTCCCAAAAAGTTGATACGAGAAATCGATTCGGCCAAGGAAACAGGCGAAGCCTGGAATCGAGGTGAATCCGAGGAGGGTATCATCGCTTGGGGGACGTGGTTGGGCGAGCCCTCTACGTCGACACCCATGGTCGCGGTTACTTGGCCAGACTTCCGCTATTCGGATAAGGCTCTCGCCAAAGTTAGGGGTTTGCTAGCAAGCTTTGGTGCTTCGCCCCGCTCATGCCTCGAGAAAATAGTTGGCTAGCTTCGAGTGGGTCAATAGTGGTGAGACAATAATGCTAGATTTTGGGAAAATGATTAAGGATATTGCTTCTTTAATCTTGGCATAATGAAAAGTTTCTCGAGTTATTCGCGAGGAGCTTTTTGTTCGTTTGAGCAGAGTGATTTAAAGGACGAAGTTTCGAATTTATTAATCCGCAATTACACAAACTAACATGAGCATCACAATTGGAGACAAAGAGTACTTTCAGGGGATTGAGAAGATCCGATATGAAGGACCTGAAAGCGACAACCCGCTCGCTTTCAAATGGTACAGTCCGGAAACGGAGATTGCCGGTAAGACGATGGGCGACCTATTCCGTTTCGCGATCGCCTACTGGCACACCTTTTGCGGAACGGGAGGCGATCCCTTCGGACCGGGTACCAAGGCCTTTCCTTGGGACGAGGGTTCGGACGCCATTAGTCGAGGCAAGGGCAAAATGGACGCCGCCTTCGAATTCTTCACCAAAATCGGGGCCTCCTATTACTGCTTTCACGATTTTGACCTTGTGGACGAAGGATCCAGCTTCGCCGAATCCGAATCCAATCTCCAAGCCATTGTCGATTATGCCAAGGAGAAGCAAGCAGCCTCGGGCGTGAAGCTGCTCTGGGGCACTTCCAATCTGTTTAGCAATCCACGTTACATGAATGGCGCGTCGACCAATCCAGACTTCAGCGTCGTGGCTTATGCGGGAGCTCAATTGAAGAACGCAATCGATGCTACGATCGCTTTGGGTGGGGAAAACTACGTGTTCTGGGGAGGGCGAGAAGGCTACATGTCGCTTCTGAATACCGATACCCAACGCGAGAAAGAGCATTTCGCCAGGATGTTGACCATCGCGAGGGATTACGGCCGTTCTCAAGGCTTCAAGGGACAGTTCTTCATAGAGCCCAAACCAGCGGAGCCTACCAAGCACCAGTACGATTTCGACTGCGAAACGGTTATCGGCTTTTTGAGGCAGTACGATTTGTTGAATGATTTTTCGCTGAACGTAGAAGTGAACCACGCTACATTGGCGGGCCATACCTTCCAGCACGAGTTGCAAATGGCGGCGGACGCTGGCCTTTTGGGTAGCATCGACGCCAATCGAGGCGACTACCAAAACGGCTGGGATACCGACCAATTCCCCATGAACTTGAACGAACTCGTGGAAGCGATGCTAGTCATCCTCAAAGCTGGGGGCTTCAAAGGTGGAGGGGTTAACTTCGACGCCAAAACCCGACGGAATTCCACGGACCTTGAAGATATCTTTGTCGCCCATATTGCAGGCATGGATGCCTTCGCTCGAGCGGCCTTAACGGCTGAACGTATTTTAAGCGAATCCAAGTTGCCTGAATTGAAGCGTCATCGCTATGCTAGTTTTGACTCCGGAGAGGGCACCCGTTTTGAGAAGGGAGAGCTATCCCTTCAAGATCTCTACGCTATTGGTAGTTCAGCTGGCGAACCTGAGCAAATTAGCGGAAAGCAGGAGCGGTACGAACAGATCGTTAACGACTTTATATAGCTTATTCCGACGTACCTCGATTTGCCGATTGAAGGAGCGATCCGGATATTCAATCTTTGTCGAGCCAAGCCTCAAATGGATGGGGGTTCTTATGTCAAAGTTCCGGCAAGACTAGCGGGATTAGGAGTCGCATTCGATTAAAATTTATATTTTCTCTAAAAATAAAAATTAGGATATATTTTCTTGCTAGAGAAAAAATAAAGGTCTAATGATATGCACATGTCCGAGGTTTTAATAGAAGAAAAGATCGCCTTGCCGATGTTCGATTTTTCCGTTTTGCGGGAGATTCGCAAACGGGCGGACATGACTTTGAGCGACTTATCCAAGTTAAGCGGCGTTTCCATAGCAGTAATCTCCAAGCTGGAGCGCAACCAGACGCAGGCTGAGGTAGAGACTTTGTACAAGATTGGCCGGGTCTTTGGTATGCGGGCTACCGATTTGCTTACTTTGGCCGAAGCCCCGCTTTCCAATCGAAAAGAGTCGGAGTTCTATAATTCCGATAGTTTCCTCTTTCGAGCCGTTCGCTATGCCAATGCTAACTGTTTGTTGGGCGAGGCGAAAAAGGGAGCTAGCCTCTCCAAGCCTGAGGTGCACCATGACGATCACGAAATTTGCTGGGTTCTGAAAGGGCGATTGCGGATTACGTTGCCTCAGGAGATCCGAGAACTGGGTGAAGGGCAAAGCATTCAATTCGATGCTATCCAAGAGCATACCTATGAAGCCTTGGAAGATTGTCAGTTTATGATTGTCCACATCAGGAAAGATAAACGCTACTAGAATTTAAATTGTATGAAAATCGACACTACGATTACGCTAGACTCGCTTAAAGGATCGCTGGAAAAGTTTTGGCACCTTTCGGGCCAGAAGATTGAACTGATCGAAACAGAGTACGACATGTCTCGAGGTTCGCCGGTCTTCACGGTCAATGGGAAGTATGACACCCGGGGGTGGACGGAATGGACCGAAGGTTTCGTTTACGGTTCTTCGTTTTTGCAATTTGATGCCACTGGCGATGAGCGCTATTTGGAATTGGCTAAGAAGCATACCGTGGAACGCATGGCGACGCATGTCAGTCATGTGGGCGTACACGATCATGGGTTCAACAATTTGAGCTGCTATGGAAATTGGCTGCGCTTGCTCAACGAAGGCAAAGCCGGAGGGCCGCAAGCGGAGCGCGATTTTTGCGAGATCGCTTTGAAAACATCGGGAGCAGTGCAAGCAAGCCGCTGGTCCACTACACATGATGGAGGAGGATACATATATTCTTTTAATGGACCACATAGCTTATTTGTGGATACAATTCGAAGCTGTCGTATCTTGATGGTAGCGCATGCATTGGGACATGTGCTCATGGGAGAGAACGATTCGCCCATCAGTCTTCTTGGGCGAGCTATCTATCACATTATCGCCACGGCCAAATACAGTGTGTATTATGGAGAAGGCCGCGATAAGTATGACGAGTGGGGACGGACAGCCCATGAAAGCGTATTCAATACCAATGACGGTCGTTACCGATGCCCGAACGCTCAGCAAGGATTCAGTGGATACACGACATGGACCCGTGGCTTGGCTTGGGCCATGGTTGGCTTCCCCGAAGAGCTCGAACTGATCGACAGACTCGATGACGAACAATTCGTAGCTTTCGGCGGAAAATCGGTTATCCAGGAAACTTGCCTGAAGGCAGCCAAAGCGACCTGCGATTGGTTCATCGGAAATACGCCAGTTGATGGTGTTCCCTATTGGGATGGCGGGGCTCCTCAATTGCACCGCCTTGGGGATTGGCGAGAACGCGATTCGGATCCTTACAATGAGTGGGAACCTATTGACAGCACTGCTGCGGCGATCGGTGCTCAGGGCTTGCTCCGACTCGGCCGTTATTTGGGGACGGAAACTGAGCAGGGCTCGAAATATTGGCAGGCGGGACTTACCAGCATGCGATCCCTACTTGCTTCACCTTATCTGAGTGAAGACAGCGCTCATCAAGGATTGTTACTGCACTCGATATACCACGAGCCCAATGGTTGGGACAATGTTCCAGCAGGTCAAACGATTGCTTGTGGGGAGTCCAGCCAGTGGGGCGATTACCATATACGAGAAGCGGCGCTCATGTTGCAGCGCGAAATTCGAAACGATTCGTACTACACTTTCTTTGGTTGTTTGAACCGCTAAGCAATAGGAGATTTCATTGTGACGGATTTATCGAAACTTTGTATACACAGTATAACAACTAAGCCTTGGGGATTGCGAGAGGCAGCTATCAAGTACAGTGCTGCAGGCATCGGCGGGATTTCCGTTTGGCAGGATGCGGCGGCGGCCTATGATGATGGCTATCGAGCAGCCGGTAACATGCTGCGGAATGAAGGCATCGAAGTGGTCAGCTACGTGAGAGGCGGTTTCTTTACCGCTTTGGCAGGGGCCGAACGGAGTAAGGCCATAGACGAGAATAAGCGCATTATCGACGAGGCTGCGGAAATAGGGGCGCCGCTAGTGGTACTCGTTTGCGGAGCGACTCCGGAACAATCGCTTTTCGAGTCGAGAAAGCAGATAACTGAAGGAATCGCTGCTTCCATAGAACATGCGGCCGCTGCCGGCGTAAAGCTGGGAATCGAACCTTTGCATCCAATGTACGCAGACAGTCGGAGCGCGGTGAACACAATGTCTCAAGCAGGTGGAATCTGCGATGAAGTGGGACATCCGAACCTAGGGATTACCGCCGATGTTTTCCATATTTGGTGGGATGATCATCTGGAAGAGGAAATCAAGATCGCGGCTGCGAAGAATCAGCTTTTCTCTTTCCACATCTGTGATTGGAAAAATCTTCCTGAAGACATGCTCAACGACAGGGGTATAATGGGGGAAGGCGTTATCGATGTATCCGGGATTCGCCGTTGGGTCCGTGATACAGGATTTCCTGGATACGATGAAGTGGAAATCTTCTCCAACAAGTACTGGGCCATGGATCAGGATGAGTATCTGAAACGGATAATCGAGGCTTACCAGGCCCTTACGTAGAAAGTGGGCTATAGAGCAAAATTCGTTTATTATATTTGTAGGGCTGTCGCTTGCTCCATGCCGCGTATCCGGATAGAACTGGACTTGCGTGGTTTTTCGCAAGCGAAGGCCTTAAGAAGCTGGATCTACTTAACCTTCGTCTATAGCGTACAACAGTCGATAAATTTAGCGATATAAAATATGAAAACCCACAAAGTTGGCATTATATTGAACGGCGTCACTGGGCGCATGGGCACGAATCAGCATCTTATGCGCTCGATCGTAGAGATCATCAATCAAGGCGGCGTTTGGGTAAATCCAGAGGAGACGATAATGCCGGTGCCAATTCTGGTAGGGAGGAGCGAAACGAAGCTCAGAAATCTTTCCGCCATGTCGGGTGTCGAACGATGGACTACGGACTTAGACAGTGTCATGTCGGACCCTGACTTCCCGGTTTACTTTGATGCTCAAAGTACTCTGAGGCGGGCGGATGCGGTAAGGGCGGCGGCGACGGCAGGCAAGCATGTTTACTGCGAAAAGCCTACCGCAGTGGATACGAAAACAGCGGTCGAGCTACACCACTTCTGTGAAGATAAAGGAGTTAAGAGTGGGGTGGTCCAAGATAAGCTGTGGCTGCCTGGTTTGGTAAAGCTCAAGCGGGCCATCGAAAAAGGCTACCTGGGTAGGATATTTTCGGTAACTGGAGAATTTGGATATTGGGTATTCGAAGGGCATAGCGTGCCGGCTCAGCGTCCTTCCTGGAACTATCGAAAGGAAGATGGCGGAGGCATGATGATCGATATGCTTTGCCATTGGAGATATGTGCTCGATAACCTTTTCGGTCCTGTGAAGGCGGTCAGCTGCCGCGGGGCGACGCACATTAAGGAGCGTGTTGACGAAAGCGGGAATCCATACGCCTGCACAGCCGACGATGCCGCGTATTCGATGTTCGAAATCGATGGGCCGGAAGGGGAAATCGTCGTCAATTTCAATTCTTCTTGGTGCACTCGTGTACGTAGGGATGATTTGCTTACATTGCATGTCGATGGAGAATTGGGGTCGGCTGCGGCTGGTCTTCGCGAATGCCATGTTCAGCATTACGCCAACACTCCCAAACCAGTTTGGAATCCAGACATCGACCAGCCGATAGACTTTTTCGACGATTGGTCGAAAGTTCCGAATCAAGAGCTCTATCACAACGCTTTCAAAGTCCAGTGGGAGCTATTTTTGAAGCATGTCGTTCTGGATACACCATTTCGATGGACCTTGCTTGAGGGAGCCAAAGGCGTGCAGCTAGCAGAATTGGGACTGCAAAGCTGGGAGGAGCGCAAGTGGCTCGACGTGCCTGATTTGTAATATTATAGGAGATAGAATGAGTTTTTAGAATCTCGGTTGAATAGTCTTCACAAGCGAGGCCTCTACAGTGGGGATATAATTAAAAGATGAGAGAACATCGGCTATGGAAAGTGGACAGAAATCTAAAACGGCTTTAGTTACTGGTGGTACCCGAGGAATTGGTTTGGGCATTGCCCAGGCCTTAGCCAAAGATGGCTGGAATTTGATTCTCAACGGTGTACGGCCAGAGAATCAGATCGCCCAAGTCCTCAATAACTTGCGAGCTCTGGATTGCCAAGTTGCCTATGCTCAGGGTGACATCGGGATCGCGGAAGGCCGGAAAGCGATTAGGGAGGTCGCTCTGGAGGCCAGTGGCGGCCAAGCGGTGAATTTACTGGTGAACAATGCGGGCGTCGCTCCGAAAGAGCGACTCGATCTTTTGGAGACGACCGAAGACAACTACGACTTTGTTCTAGATATCAATTTGAAAGGTCCTTTCTTTCTCACCCAGGCAATCGCTCGAGACATGGTTGCCGCTAGGGAATCGAGTCCGGAATTCGAGGCGTCGATCGTAAATATTTCCTCGATTTCGGCGACGGTGGCGTCGGTGAATCGGGCTGAATACTGCATAGCCAAGGCCGGCTTAAGTATGCTCACGTTAGCCTTTGCGTCCCGCATGGGTGAATATGGGATACCGGTATATGAGATTCGTCCAGGAGTGACCAAAACAGATATGACCGCCGGCAAAGCGGTCATATCTGTTTTGGTCACTCCTGGACGAATCTC
>DKNL01000055.1 GCA_002474325.1 Opitutales bacterium UBA7389 | reverse complement strand
CACCTTTCCCGCGATCTTATCGAACATCTTGCGATAGTCTTTGAAGCGGGGAACGTTGGGGTGCTGATCGTAAGTCGGCGCGGCTCGAGCGTCGTCGACATCGCAGAAAGCGATCAAGTTCTCATTCTGGTAGCCGGTGACATGAGCCTGGCCGCGGCCACCGGCTCCAATTTGGGCGATATTGAGCTTTCCGTTCGGCGATGGCGACTTTCCTATGACCCAGTTGGGGAGGATCATGAAACTAGAGATTGCTGCACTGCCTTTTACAAATGTTCTTCTATTCATAGTTTAATATGAGCTTGGGACCATAAATGTTGAATTTACTGATTAGCTTCCGCATTTTCGACTCAGAGTTGGACGTGTAATCGCGAATGCGAGTTTGTCAAATCCCCGATTCTCGCTTCGTCAGTTCAAGTTTCGGCATGAACGATTCGCTTGAGGGGGAGACGGTGCTGTTTTCTTCTTGAAGCTCAGGAAAAATTTTAGACGAAGTTTACGATTTTCCCTTTTGAGGCGATCATTTCCTTCTGAGCTAAGGCAGGCGACAAGCTCTTGATTCGCAGCGACCAGCATCTCGCTTGCTTTAGAGACTGATAAATGTTCGAGGCTTCCTAATTTTTGCTCAGGAAAATATCTTCATTCACGACGTCACCGTGAACGTCATGGTGTCTGAGACTGATTCTGGGGCTGCCTGAGTCGCGCTCCACGGTCACGCTAAGAAAACCGCCCTTGATTCTCAAGAAGCGATGCTTGGAGGACCTGAGCGATTGTTTGAAACCTCCCGCATGAATGTCTGAACCCGCTCCGCAAGAATATTCGCGAGCCCCGGTTTTCTCATCTACGCTCACATATTGCCAGTGGCGGTCACCATTGAGTATGAAGGCGTTTTTCTGGCTGCCTATAAATGCCCGAAGTTCATCACCTTCATAGGTGAAATTCGAATTGGCATGATTGTCTTTCTTTTTTTCCCGATCCGGCCCAACAATCGGGTTTGGATTGATCACTATTCGGAAAGTTGCGTCAGAATTAGCAAAGGTATCGAAGAACCACTCCTTTTGCACTTTCCCCCAAATGGTCTTATCAGGGCCATCCGGACTGTTGTTGGCGCTCCGATATTCCCGTGACTCCATCAGCCAAATCTGCAGATCTTTGCCCCATCGAACGCTTCTGTATGGAAGCTCACCCATCGGGAAAGTCTCATTGAATATTTCGATGCCTCGGTCCCAAGTGAGCTCTCCATAAGTGTCCCCTGGCACACTGTCATTCTTGAGTAAATCGTGATCGTCCTTCATGAAATAGGAAGGGATTTGGCGATAGAACTCCCGGAAATTCGGAAGTCCGAATAGCCGATCCCACTTGTAATAGGCCAAGGCTTCGGTTTTCGCCCAAGGACCGGGCTTATCGTAGTATTCGATATCACCTGCGTGAACCAGGAAGTCTGGATCAACTCGATCCAGCATAGATGGATAAATGTAGTGGCCATTGATTAGATCATCTCGCCGAGGAAAATCATGGCAGGTCACGAGGACGAATTTAACGGGAGCGACCTCGTCTCTGCTAGGAGCTGTCTTAAAACTTCCTGAAATCTCGACTGACGACGAACCTCCCGCGTTAGGACGACCTTCGATTCTTAAAGCGTATTCAGTATTTGGCACCAGGTTCTCCAATTTATATTTAACTGAAAAATTGGCCTTCGGGTTTACCGGCATCCACTGCAGACTGGCCGCCTTCGAAGGGCTTTGTGTCGGCCAATAAGAGATGCGGATATCTCCTTCGCTTCCAACGGCGCTGTATTGCATATCCCCAATACTCAGTCCGGCAGGAAGGGCTTCATCGTCTTTCTCCCATTCCCTTCCATCCAATCGATAATTTTCATTTTCCGTTAGCCGAGCCCAGATGATCGCCGATGTTTGATCAACCTCGCCGATTTTAATGCCACTGGCCATGAAGGGGCCTTCATCCCCATTGGTGTTTAATAGGGCGACAAATAGCGTAATTGATAAATAGAAAGTGGCGGTAGTAATAAAATTCCTCATCGGCAATGGGGCTTCCTCTCCAATTGGCACCCCATCATTCAGGTTGGGCATCAGAGGTCAATCTTCTCATTAGCACCATGGCCGCATTAGCATTCCACCTATGATTGAGTTCGAATTCCAATCTGGATTGAGAATTCTATCCGCCAGATGATTGTTTATTATTCAAAAACAAGTCCCCGATTCCCAGTCTCAGACGATCTAACAATATTAGATAGCTTTTTTGCAGAAATCTTACTGTTTCAGGCGTGTTTAATCCACCTTAAGACCCATCTCGACAAAGACTTCTGTCGATCGTACAAACGATCGGCCCAATTACTTGCCGAAGCATCGGAACGAAAGACCCGAATATCGATTGTTTCGATTCTTGGCAAAATAAGTAAATGCTATCCAATAGGAGCTTACAACCTCAGCAGAATAAAATGAATCTTCTACGCCACCGTTTACTCGCTCTCTCAATATCCATCATTGCTTTTGCCATAGCTAGCTGCTCGCTTGCCAAAGGAGATACTCCAATCAACGCTCTGCTGATCACCGGCGGATGCTGTCATGACTATGATTTTCAGAAGCTGGAATTGACGACAGGGATTTCCAAGTTCGCCGAAGTCGATTGGACTATTGTGCACGAAGGCGGCGATGGAAGAGACTACCAATCAAAACTTTTCGAAAATCCCTATTGGGCAGCTGAATTTGATGTCGTTGTTCATAACCAGTGTTTCGCTAACACCAAAGATACCGAATATATTTCGAAGATCGTTTCAGGTCACAAACAAGGCGTATCGGCGGTTGTAATACATTGTGCTATGCATACCTACCGAGCGACGGAGGAAAACCTTTGGCGCGAGTTCTTAGGTGTAACGACAAAGCACCACGATCATCAGAGCCATTACCCCGTCACTATCACGGAACCGAACCATCCTATCATGAAAGGATTTCCTCAAGACTGGGTATCTCCTATGGACGAGCTTTATATAATTGATAAGTTGTGGCCTAACGCGACTACACTAGGCACCGGTGTTAGCGAAGAGACCGGTAGGGCGCATCCTGTTTTCTGGACCAACCAATATGGCAAGGCCCGGGTATTCGGGACTACCTTCGGCCATACAAATGAAACGATCGCCAATCCTCAATTCCAAGAAATCGTAAGTCGAGGACTTCAGTGGGCAGCTGGGCGACTCTAGCCAATTCCCTATCTTAGGGAGCGGATAAACAAAACCAGCGATTCCACATCTTCGTCAGATAGGATGCCCCTATACGAAGGCATTCCAGCCTCTTGATCGTCGTAGCCTTCTGTGACGACAGCTAAAGGATCGAGTATCGAGGTTCGCAAATAATCTTCGTCTACTCTCACTCGGCTACCATTTTTGAGCGTACGACGACTCTTATAGGCTCCCAGCCATGTTGGGCCACTTCGGCCTTCGGTTTCACCATCGATCGAATGGCAGCCAACACAACCCATTTGAGAGTAAAGTTGCTGTCCCCTAGCTACCGAAACGATATAACTGTGAGTCGCCTTCTCGCGTGGGGCAGGTTCAGAGGCGAACAATTTCTTGAAGTTCATTCGCTCGAAATCA
>DKNL01000065.1:26468-26655 GCA_002474325.1 Opitutales bacterium UBA7389 | reverse complement strand
GGGTCAAAGCAGCCAGGGGATGCCACCATCGGGAAGCTCTAGTAGCGGTGGCCAGCAAGGAAGCAATACCCCCTTGATTCCCATGCCCCCTTCTAACTCGAACAAACAAGGCGGACAGGAAGGGCAAATGGGATCCCAAGGAGAGTCGGGCTCCCAAGGTCAACAAGGCCAACAGGGATCGCAAGGA
>DKNL01000065.1:0-26137 GCA_002474325.1 Opitutales bacterium UBA7389 | reverse complement strand
GGGATCGCAAGGACAGGGCGGCGAATCGGGCAATTCTTCATTGGGAGAACTACCGCCGCCGCCGCCTGACATAGTGATTGGTGCTGCCAGCGAGCAAATCGGTGGACCGATCGGAGACCTTACAGGGAACGATCCCAGTGCAACTACCTCCGACGGAGAGGGAGGCGAACAAGTAGAGGGTAAACAAGCCCAATCGGGTGGAACCCTAGGCGGACAAAACGATAAAAAGGTTACTGAGACCGACGGACAAAACGTTGGCGGTGGCGGAAACCAAGGTTCCAATCGGGCTAAAGGTTCCGAGGTTGGCGAAAAGATGTCCACCAATCTTTAGAGGCGTTTTAGTTGAATACGATTTTTAAATCTCAGATGATAAGGAGTATCCTTATCGCTCTAGTTGTAGGATTACTCGCACCTGTTGCTTGGACTCAAGTCACGCCTACTAAGGTCATCGTGTATCCTCTGGAAGCAGTGATCGATAGCGGCACCATGACCAAAAGCCAGTTTAAGAAGCGGTATCCAGGAATTGATGTCACCGATTTTGGGCTTACCGATGAAGGATGGTATATTCGCTATTCCCACCACAAGCTAGTTTACATGTTTGGCCCAAGCGATGATCTCGAATACACCCGGGAGTTGAAAGCCGTGCTTGAAGATATTAGGCTTTCCGCCGTGCTCAAGGAACCCAAACTCAGTTCCAGCAAAATAGAAATCGTCGAGTTCAAGTTTTCAGCCCTGGCTGATCCTTGATGCGAGCGTTCCTCACGAAATTTCTCGTGCATATCCCCCGCTCCATTTCAATTTCCTGCGAATGACATTGAAATGGGAATAATCCGTTCTCTGGGCGATTGGAAGGCGTTGTGATGAAAGCCTTACACGAATGGATGCGTCCCGCGAAGTCGACAAATTCCGCTGCCCATCGACCGCGATTCCCAATTGGTCATCAGCGGAAGCGTTTTCCACCCTCAGTTCCACGCTATCCGGCAGAATGATGGATCGGTTGCTTAATGCATGGGGGCAAATTGGCGTCAAGGAAAGCACCGGCGAATCGGGGTGGATGAGCGGTCCACCAGCCGAGAGCGTGTACGCCGTCGAACCTGTTGGCGTACTGAATATCAATCCATCACAGACATAAGTCGTCACAAACTCTTCATCCGCGAATACGTTTAAATGAACAATGCGGCTAGCTGATACCGATTTAATCACAACATCGTTGAGAGCGATATCGGCTTCCCCATTGTGGCTGCTGCATTCAATCAGGCCCCGGCTACGAACCGAATATCCGCCTTGAAGTATCGATGGGAAAATTTCCTCGATTTCTTCGGCAGTGTAGGTGGTCAAGAATCCTAAAGTCCCCCGGTTTACACCCACAATAGGCACTTGCCATTTTGTCGATTCGGAAGCGGCACTCAAAAACGTTCCGTCGCCGCCGATCACGCAGCACGCATCCATTCCCCTTAAAAACCCTTCAGGTACGGGAAATTCGAAGGTTTCCTTTACCTCAACGTTCTCCGCTTGAGCAATTTCGCGTAGACGGCCCAGCACTTCGAGAGCCCCAGACTTGTTCTGGTTCATCACAAACGCGAGTCGCTTGATTGGCATACTGTCCGCCACGCCAAACACTCTCGCGCTTGAATTTGCTTATTTCAACTTAGAAAGCCCGAGCAAATACTCGATATTCCCTTCGGAACCTTTGATCGGAGACTCTATGCAACCTTGGAGCGACGCTCCTTCCAATTCGCTCAAAGCGAAGTCCCTCACCCTATTCAGAGCTCGTGTCCGCTCCCGATCATCCTTGATAACGCCCCTAAACTTATCAGCGATCGCCTTGCCAACTTCGAACTGCGGTTTGACTAAGGCGACCAAAATGCCCTCCGGGGCCAAAAAAGGCCAAACGGCGGGAAACACGGTTTTCAATGATATGAAAGATAGGTCCATGACCACCCTTTGGTAGCATGGCAACGGAAGGTCCTCCGCCTCTAGATATCGGGCATTGATTTTCTCTATATTGTGAATACGAGCGTCGGAGCGGAGTGAACCGTGCAACTGTCCTTTCCCCACATCGATACAAGTGACACTGCGTGCTCCGTGTTTTAAGACGCAGTTCGTGAACCCACCCGTTGAAGCGCCCACGTCCAATACATCCAAGCCCTCGAATGAGAGATCAAACCCCTCTATATAGCCTTCAAGTTTTTCGCCGCCGCGACTGACAAACCGCTTTCCTGGCTCCAATATCAGTTCGATGTCATCATCAACTTTGAGGCCCGGTTTCTCCAAGCGGTGGACGCCTTCGCGTACCTTTCCGGACATGATAAGAGCCTTTGCCTCATTGCGACTGGCTGCGAGACCGCGCCTCACAACCAGTTCGTCTAATCGAGCCTTAGCCATCTCCAGATATTTGATAGAAAGCTCGAGCTTTCTCGATATCTTTTCGAATTTGGGCTTTCAGGGAATCCAGATTCTCGAATTTCCTCTCCGGTCTTGAAAAACGCTCCCATTCAACGCGAAGTCGATCTCCGTAAGAGAATGGGCATTCGCCCAAGACATGGACTTCCAAAACCGGGCGATCCAATGCATTAACGGTAGGCCTTATTCCAAAATTGGCTACAGCTGGAATTCGTTCAAATCCTTTTTCCTTGGATACCCGGACGAAATAAACGCCTCTCCCGGGAAAGAGCTCTCCATCAAACGGAATATTCAAAGTCGGCGAGCCGATCGTTTGTCCCACCTTCTCCCCCTCACGAACCCTGCCAATAGATTCGTAAGTGTAACCTAGCAATCGATTCGCCGCCTCGATTTTTCCCTCGGATATCGCCTCACGTATGCGCGTGCTGCTCACGCGTTCTCCATCCAAATAAAGGCAATCCAAAGCTCGCGAAGAAATTCCAGAATCTTTCGCCGATCGCTGAAGTAGATCCACATCCCCTTTTCGCCCCTTCCCGAATCTCCAATTCTCACCAGTGTGAATCGACGCCAATCCCGGGATCTTGTCCTTAAGCATCTCCACGAATCCCTCTGCCTCAATCGCCGCAAACCGCCGGTCGAAAGGCTCTTCGATTATGAAATCGATCTGCAACTTATCGAGTTCCGCCAATTTCATTCGTGAGTTCAATATCATCGGTACCGGATCGTTAGGATTGAACAAGTGGCTTGGATGAGGCCAAAAGGTTAGAACCCCCGCCATTCCACCAGAAGAAATCGCTGCCTCGATCGCGGACGCGACTACTTGGCGGTGCCCTAGGTGTAGCCCGTCGAACATGCCTATCGCTATGTGTAACGACAATCCTGATTCGTTTTCGAACGAATCGAGGGATCTGTAATGGCTCGGCTCTTCCATCAATCGATCTTCAAAAAACCGTATTCGGTATGGCATCTTTCTTGGATATCAGCATCCCGGCTATTTCATCTAGACTGGCTTCTTCAAACGTTTCCAATGGAGTAGCGCCTTCAATCGAAAATCGATCAGATGCATTTCGCCGCAACGCGGACAAGCATCCACCACAACCAATCTTCTCGCCTATATCATTCGCCAGGGAACGTACATACGTGCCTTTCGTGCAATCCAGACTGAAATCGACTTCTGGAAGAGCGAATCGCGTGATATCGAATTTCGAGATCCTTATAAACCTAGGCTCACGCTCCACCTCTATACCCTTGCGGGCTATTTTGTACAATGGCTGTCCACCGATTTTGACTGCCGAAAACATTGGCGGCGTTTGGTATTGATCACCTATAAAGGTATTCAAGACCTTCTGAACTTCCGTCTGAGAGATCTGAGGGACCGGCTTAGTCGCTATCACTTCTCCCTCGCCATCATAGGTATTTGTGGCCTCACCCAGAGTGATCGTCCCCTGGTAGGCTTTGTCTAAACTCATGAGATACTGAGACAACTTAGTCGCTTTGCCTACTAATATTATCAAAAGTCCAGTCGCCATTGGATCCAGTGTACCCGCATGTCCGATACGTTTCATCTTAAGCTTACGACGAACGCGATCCACAACATCATGCGACGTCAGACCGATTGGCTTATCGATCAGCAAAACTCCTTCCAGCTCCTTCATATCATTCATTTTTGCGCTAAACCATCTGTTATCGACAATTTACACGCGAACGCAGGGATTCGATCAATCCACTTTTCAATTCCTCCAAAGACAATGGACTGCTCATGGCCGCCGCGCAGGCATGCCCGCCTCCCCCGAATTGAGCTGCGATTCGGTCCACTCGTATCTCTTTCCGCTTAGCTCTTAAACTTCCCTTTGTCGTCGTCTTCCGCTCTTCCAAAAGGACGCCGACGGAAACGTCGCTTACGCTTCTCGCGTAATCGACAAATCCCTCTGTATCTATATAGGATGTTCCAGTTTCTAGAAAATCCCGCTGTCTCAATTCCCCGATACAGACTTTCCCATCGCAAGCGTATTCCAAAGTACCGAGAAATCGCTCAAGCAATTTCAGTTTGGCCAAAGAAACGTTTTCATAAAGATTCTCAGCGGCCAGCTGCGGAGATGCTCCGCATTCAATTAGCCTAGCGCAAAGCTCGAATACTCGACTGCTTGTAGCAGCATAACCGAATCTCCCAGTATCGGTCATAATGCCTGTATACAAGACCTGAGCTAATCCTGAGTCGATAGGTATCCGCAGATCGAATGCTATGCCTGCAAGAACCTCACAGGTCGCGGATGCTCCGTGGTCAACAATATTGAATTCCGCGAAATTGGTATTCGATATGTGGTGATCCACATTTCCCAACCGTCTAGAATCTTCCAGGGAAATCGAGGTTTTTGGCCCCACTCTCCCTTCATCCGCACAGTCGACGTAAAGAAGAGCAGCATCGCCCAAGGCCTGACGATCGAATATTGATATTGAATCGCTGCCTTGAAGGTATCTCAGCGAATGGGGAACTCGATCAGCGTTGGTCATGAAGTTCTCTACTCCAAAGTGAGCCAGCAGCCCACTCGTCGCGATTTGCGAGCCGACGCAATCTCCATCAGGACGGGCATGCCCGATCACACAAACTGGGCCTGGACCGGCCACTTCAGTCAAGAAACCAAAACGATCGCTCAATACTGGAAAGTGCTCGCTCAATCTTCCCTTTGGTCGTCCGTCATTTCCAGTGAATCGATTATATCGTTAATTCGATAGCCCTGAGAAAGTGCGTCGTCGAACTCGAACTTCAACGCTGGTATTCGCTTCAAAACGATCCGTTTACCCACTTCATGTCGTATCTTCCCAGATACCCTATCTAAAAATCGCTGCGAACTCCAATGGTCCGTCTGATCCGCGAGCGACGAATAGTAGACGGTCGCTTGGCTATGATCTGGAGAAACATCGACTCCAGTAACCGTAATCGCTACGGACTCTTTTTGGTACCGCGTGTGAAGAATTTCACTTACCTCCCGTTTCAGGAGCTCCGACACTCTTATATTTCGATTGCTCATCGTTTGGCAATTTGGGTCTCCAACCGATCGGGTCCCCGGCAGAACTTTCAGTCTGAAGTCCCTCTCGTTGACCGAAACGAAAACCTATAATTCCGGCCTAATCTCGTGAATTTCGTATATTTCGATTAGATCGCCCTCTTTATAATCGTTCGTATTCTCCAAATGGATACCACATTCGGTTCCAGCACGAACCTCTTTAACTTCGTCCTTAACTCTGCGGAGTGAATCGATTTTCTGTTCGGCCACAACTTCACCATTCCGCATCAGTCGGGCGTGACCCTGAGCAACCGCGCGGCCTTCGACAACCAAGCAGCCAGCCACAAATCCTTTGGCGATCGGGAAAACGGCTCTGACCTCCACGGCCCCAATCTTGTTCTCGCGAAATTCCGGATCGAGCATATCGACCATATCATCGCGAGCCTGATCGATCAGTTCATAAATGATTTTGTGATGCGTGATCTTAACCGCGTGATGCTTGGCCAAGGCCTGCACACCATTTTCGGATTTGACATTGAACCCAATGATCTCCGTTGCCCCAGCACTCGCTTTCTGCACATCGCTCTTGCTAACTGGCCCGATTTCCGCTCTGACGATATCCAGAGCGACTTTTTCGCTGCGGATTTCCGTGAGGGCATTCTTTATCGCCTCCACCGATCCATAAACATCCCCTTTGATGATGAGACGCAAGGTCTTCTTCTGGTTGGCGGCTATCGCGGCAAAAAGCTTCTCTTGCGAGGTTGGCATCCGCTCCTCTTGGTCCGCTTTCTGATCGGCTCTCTGCAAGATTGTATTTTCTTCCACTTTCCGTTTGGCAGCCTTCTCGTTCTTAGCTGCATTGAAGGTAGCTCCACAATCCGGAACGCCTGACCAACCGATAATCTTTACAGGCGTAGATGGAGGGGCTGCTTTCAAGTTTTTGCCATACTCGTTGAAAAGGGCTTTAACCTTGGTGAGGTTAGGACCGCAAACAAGGACGTCGCCGATCTTCAAGGTGCCCGCCTGCACGATAACCGTAGCTGTTGGGCCGCGCCCGACTTCTAATTGTCCTTCAATGATGACCCCTTCCGCAGCCTTCTTCGGATTCGCTTTCAATTCCAAGACCTCCGTTTGCAACAGAATCATATCCAGCAAGTCTTCGATACCATCGCCCTTCAACGCTGATATTGGCACAGTGATCGTTTCGCCTCCCCAGTCCTCCGATGGGATGCCGCGCTCCTGCATTTGAGTCTTCACTCTATCTATGTTCGCTCCTTGCGTATCGATCTTATTGATCGCCACAATCGGCTGAACACCCGCTTTTTGGATGAACTTCAACGCTTCGTCGGTCTGAGGCATGAAACCATCATCGGCAGCGACGATAAGAACTGCGATATCGGTCACATCAGCCCCACGAGCCCTCATCTGATTAAAAGCAGCGTGCCCCGGCGTATCCAGAAAAGTGATTTTCTTGTCTTTATGATCTACTTGGTAAGCCCCTATATGCTGAGTGATCCCACCCGCTTCCTTGGAAGCAACGCTTTCCTTGCGAATATAGTCGAGCAACGAAGTTTTTCCATGGTCAACATGCCCAAGGATACAAACCACAGGCGGTCGTTCTTCAAGGAGAGCGGATTCGTCGACCTCCTTAACCTCTTTTTTCTTCTTCGCTTTCGGACCTTCGCCACGGTGTCGAATCTCAAGGATGATACCCCGCTTCTCCGCAAGCTTACTGGCAACGTCCTCTTCCAAGCTCTGGTTAATTGAGGCGAAAATGCCCATTTCCATCAACTCCGAGATCAACTTAAAGGGCTTAATCCCCAATTCAGTCGCTAGATCGCGAACGACAATCGGCGGTTTGACGACAATCGTCCGGATTTTGCCTAAGTCTTGAGCTGCCTCTTCACCCTTGGCGTCGCCAGTAGACGCTTCAGCTACAGAAGGAGCTGGCGGAGGAGCGACACTCGCCGGACCCAATTTTGACGGCGGGGGTGGAGGGGGCGTTTTAGCAGGCCCCGGCGGCGGAGGGGAAACTGGAGCAGGAATCTTATCTGCGGGGGGAGGCTTGCTGGCCGGGGTAGATACCGAAGGAGGGGCCGATTTGACCGCTCCCTCCTCATCTTGCTCGATTTCGTCTTTCGTACGTACAAAGGCGGCCCCGGGAGGAGACACAAGCGGAGCATCCGCAACCATCTCTTCTACTGACTCAGTCGCCGACTCAGACTCACCCTTGTCACTCGCGAACTCTTCCTTCAAGGATTCGGCGGATATGTTGTCTATCGTGCTCGATGCGCTTTTCACTTGAAAACCGCGTTCACGAAGAATGTCGAGAAGTTCGGCATTTTCCATTCCGATTTCTTTGGAAATCTGGTAGATACGTACACTCATACAGAAGGCTTACGGCGGTCTATTTTATGTGTAATTTTTTTCCTAATACAAATCGTTGGTTTAAGACGAAATATTCTGCTTTTCCAGGAACACATTCACTTTCGCCAGAATTTCATCCGCTTGCTCCTGATCGAATCCGAGATCCTGGAGATCGGATGATTCTACATCCAAAAAGACTTCAGGACTGATTAGTCCATTCATGACCAAACGTTCAGCAGTCTCATCGTCAATCCCTTCGATCTGATTCAATCCAGCCGCAGCCTGTTGCTGCTTGGCTTCCATACTGACTTCGCGAACTTCCTCTTTCTCAATATCGATTTTCCAGCCGATGAGTTTCGAGGTTAAGCGGGCATTCTGGCCTTTTCGGCCAATGGCGATGGCCAGATCATCTTCAGAAACCTCTATCCGCAATCGATTGTTTACCTCATCAACAACCACATTCCGAGGAATCGCGGGCTTCAAGGCCTCTATGGCCATTTCTTTAGGCCCTTCCACGTATCTGATAATATCGATTTTTTCGCCCCCGAGTTCGCGCACAATACTTTTTACTCGAGCCCCTCGAGCCCCCACGCACGCACCAACGGGATCCACCTTAGGATCCGAGGAAGAAACCGCGATCTTGGTACGGTACCCCGGTTCACGCGCAAAGGCCTCGATAGTCACGGTTCCGTCGGCAATCTCTGTTACCTCCAAATCGAACAGTCGATGTACGAATTTCGGGTTCGAGCGGCTCAAAATGAGTTCAGGTCCTCGGCTCGAGGCTTCGATCTTAAGCAGGAAGCAACGGATTCGCTCTCCAGGGGCATAGTCTTCGCCAGGCACTTGCTCGCGTACGGGCATGATAGCCTCAGCCTTGCCCAGATCTATGCAAAGGTCGCCCCGCTCGCGACGACGCACGATCCCGCTGACGATGTCCCCCACCTGATCTTTGAAATCGTCGTAGATCCTTTCCTTCTCAAACTGTCGGAGTCGTTGCATGATCGCCTGCCGTGCGGTTTGAGCCGCGATACGCCCCAGATAAGCCGGATCCATCTCCTTCTCGAAGGTGTCTCCCAACTGAATATCGGGATTGATCAAGCGGGCTTTCTCCATAGGAATCTCCGTTTTGGGATCGCTCAGTGAATCCACGACCTCGTGCAAGGACCAGGCTTGCATCTTGCCGTTTTTAGGGTCGATCTCGATCTTGAGCTCCTGCCCCGCATTCACGCCTTTGGCCGCGGCGTTCTTGATCGCGTTGACGATAGCGGAGATCATGTCTTCACGACCGATACCCTTCTCTCTTTCCATGTACTCTAGTACGGATAGAATTTCGCTGCTCATTTCTATTAACCTATAAGAAAAAAAAAGCGGGTCGAAGACCCACTTTCCAAAAATTGAAAAATTAGTCAGCGAGTAAATTTCTCGACTCGTTAAAAGTCAAGCATCGCATTCGGGTCCTAATATGCCGCAATTCCCATAAAATTCGACGGTTCGAACTGGCTAACTAAACGCCAACCTTAACAAGGGCTTATCGCCTGTGGGACCTATTCTCGATTAGCCCTAGACCGGTTGAAGAGCCCCTCCCATTCGAGATTGCCTCAAATTCAATAGACCCTGCACCAAGCCATTGGCTATGGGAAACGTTTTGGGCTCCATGACCGCCAATTTGCGAAGAATTGAGCTCGCTGAACTGAAACGGTCCATAGAGACCCTGGAACTCTGCAACGCTATAGATAGTAATCATAACAGCAGACATCCAATCTACTTTATGATCTACTCTACTGAAAGCCAATTATCGTTTGGCTGGCAAAACGATACCATCCGCGGATAGAGCTTTACCCATTGACGTCTCATCCAGCTAAGCCATTACACACCAAAACGCACCTTATCGCAATTTCATGACGAACAATGACGATCCAGAATGGGAAGTCGTTGACTCCCTTCCTAACGAGAAAAAGCCAACGCCTTCAAAAACGTTCAAATTTCGCATCTCGAAAAAATTTCTGATCGGAGCCGGAATCGGCATAGCCATAGCCATCATCTCGCCGAGATTCGTTGTGAATCTAGTCCGCAATGTCGTCGCCTATTGGTGGATTATCGTGGCCATCACCGCTTACTGGATTATGAGGAGACGCGTTAAACGCTGATCGCCCCTGGCCTAATTTTCGAATGTATAAAAAAGTCTTCGGTATCGTTCTCATTATTCACCTAATTGTGTTCGCCTACTTCGGCCTCAGATCTGGTAGTCCCAATTCAGAATCCAGGCCACAAACGGCAATTGAATCGAGCGGAAGCTCAGCCGTCCAAGATGATCTCCTGCAGGAGGACGATCTAATCGAAAAAATCGTGCCGGAGCCAGAAATCGCCACTCCAAAGATCGTGAAATTCAACGAACCCCTGCATGCTGCTCTGCCAACAAGCATAAATGCGAAAGGCCTCGATTCGGGTATTCTTTTCGATGCAAAGGCCAATCGCGTGCTCTGGGAGAAGGATAGTCAAAAGCCCGTTCGTATCGCTTCCATGACCAAAATGATGACCGCTCTTCTTGCGTTTGAAGACGTGGAAGAAAGGAACGATTTATCCATGGATACAATCATAAAAGTATCCAACGCAGCTTTTCGAATTGGCGGTAGCCAGGTGTGGCTTGATCCGAGAGAGAGCTTCTCGCTGGAAGAACTGCTCGTCACTATTATGGTCAAAAGTGCAAATGACTCCTCGTATCTTGTTGGTGAATACATTGAGAATGGAAATATGGATCAGTTCATTGAGCGCATGAACACACGGGCCGCCGAACTGAACATGACGGACACGGAGTTTCTCAACGCCCATGGCTTGCCCGAGGGAGCGACCGGAAATACGGCCTCATGCCAGGACCTCGTACGGCTCGCCCTTGTCCTCTATCGTTTCGACAAAGCCCTGGAGTGGGCCTCCATTCCTACCTACAAATTTCGTTCGGATTCGGAAGAGCCCACCATACTCGCCAATCACAATCGCTTGCTGCTCACGACCGCGGGTGTGAATGGACTGAAAACTGGCTACACCAAGGCCGCCGGATTTTGCGTCACCGCAACTTGTGAACGGGATGGTCGTGTCCTCATAGCAGTAACAACCGGTTTTGGCTCCAGCAAGCAACGGGACAACTTTACCAAAGCTCTGCTAGAATGGGGCTACGCTCAGCAGCCAGCGTCCCATAACACTAGTGAATGGCAGAAGTCCACTTAGGGATCGCGGGCTGCTCGCCCGCTAGAATGGGCCTAAGGCTCAATTCCCTACGGCATCAATCAACATAGTTTGAGATTGGGTGCCTTAAAAACCTTGTTAATCTCGTTCGATTTGAAGCTTAACTCGAATTTATGCCAACCGCTAAATTGAGACGAGAATCCGAGATGTTCCTATATTTATACGGATTTTCCTATGCACCCGGCAACAAAGGTGTTATCCACACCCTCTAGAGTCGCCTTCCGGTCGGCGTCCAATCATACGATCTGATAGGGAAAAACGCCCCTAATCGCCATGAATCCGCTCCTAATTTGTCATTTGATCGGCACCTCGCTTTAATCAGCGCGGGATGTGCGAACGGGAGCCACCAAATACAATATGTCATTCGAAAAACTCGGTCTTCGGGCCGAACTTCTAAAGGCGCTTGCTCAAAAGGGTTACGCTCGTCCAACGCCCATCCAGGCCCAAGCCATTCCTGCCATTCTTGGCGGGAAAGATGTCCTGGGAGGCGCTCAAACGGGCACCGGTAAAACCGCGGCCTTCGCCCTACCAATTCTTCAGCAGTTTAGCGAGATGCGAGCCCAGGGCAAAGGACCACGGGCCCTCGTTCTAGCTCCAACGCGCGAACTAGCCGCCCAAGTCTGCGACAGCTTCCAAACCTACGGAAAGCGCCTGAATCTACGTTCACACGTAGTTTTCGGCGGAGTCGGGATCAATCCGCAAATCAAGACCCTGTCCCAAGGGATCGATGTCCTCATCGCCACGCCGGGAAGACTGCTGGACCTTTCGGGTCGGAGGGCCGTCGACTTCCGCAACTTGGAATGCCTAGTTCTCGACGAGGCCGATCGTATGCTGGATATGGGATTCATCCACGATATCCGCAAGATTCTGAAACTGATACCAGCCAAGCGCCAGAATCTTCTCTTTTCCGCTACCTATTCTCCCGATATCAAGCGGCTATCGGAAGATATCCTGAAGCGGCCCGAAATGATCGAAGTTGCCCGACGCAACACGGCGGCGGAAACCGTTGCTCAATCCGCCTACCAAGTTCAGAAAAACCAGAAACGCATTCTCCTCAGCCAGCTCGCTCAGGACGGCAACTGGGAACAGGCCTTGGTCTTTACCCGCACAAAGCACGGAGCCAACCGGCTAGCCACTCAATTAGCTAGCGATGGTATCGATTCTGCGGCCATTCATGGCAACAAGAGCCAGGCAGCCAGAGAACGAGCGCTGTCCGCATTCAAGAACCGATCGGTCCGTATTCTAGTGGCGACCGATATCGCAGCTCGTGGACTGGATATCCAAGACCTTCCCTTTGTAATTAACTACGAGCTCCCCAATGTCCCCGAGGACTATGTGCACCGTATCGGACGCACCGGCCGAGCTGGCAAAGATGGCCAAGCCATCTCTCTCGTTAGCCAGGAGGAGAACAAGCTCCTCTGCAGAATCGAAAAACTCCTGGGCAGGAAAATCGACTTCGTAGGAGACGAAAAGCCGTTCAAGGCCAACGCCACGCATCAGCCGAAGACTAGTCGTTCTGGCAGCAAACCGAAGAATCGTTCCACTTCCAAAGGATCGCAGAGTCGCCAGTCCGGAAACAGGGACGGATCGGAGGGCGGGGAAGAGAGAAACGCAAAACCGAGGAAATGGAATCGAGGAGAATCGAATCGCCAGCCTGGATCCCGCCACAGGAGACGCAGGCCCGCGCTATCAAAAAATGGCGGATCTGAAGGTGGCCCAAAGCCTCCCAATCGTTTCAGGAAGTTCTTGAGCAAGCGGGCACAGGCTTCGGCGAGGTAGTCAGGTAGAATTAAGCTCGCTCGGAGATCGAGCACCACCTCTAACCTGTAATTGAAAAAGGTGGGGTCTGACCCTTGGTTCGACGTAGTTCATCACCCTGAGCCTTTCGATGGCCGGGTGAGCTTTGCTCTATCTCCATGGTTGTCTGCATGAACGATTCTCTTCAACATGCCTGAAAACTTAAGCAATTCCGAGCCATGCGTTACCCTCTCATACTACCCCGAAACGTTCTTACCCAGCTCATAGTACTATCCTTTGCCATCGGAATCGGCTCAATATCAAGCCACCTCGCCGCTCGCGAACAGCCCAATATCGTCGTCATTCTGGCTGACGACATAGGGGTGGAAACGGTTAGTGCCTATGGGAGCGAGTATCCAACGCCGCATATCGACTCGCTAGCCGATAATGGAATTCGCTTCGATCAAGGCCATGCCACCCCGGTCTGTACCACCACGCGTACGCGGCTCCTAGCCGGTACCTACAATTTTAAGCATTATCAATCTTTCGCCCACCTAGACCCCGACCTGTATACACTTCCTAAATACATTCGTGACTCCGGCTACTCCAGTGTCGTTGTCGGCAAATGGCAAATGGCGGGCAACATGGAGTATGGCGGGCGCGGTTCCTATCCCGAAAATATCGGTTTCGACGAACACCTCGTCTGGCAATTAGAACGCTCCTTAAAAGGAAGTCGCTATTGGCGACCGACCCTCACCGAAAACGGCATCGCCAAAACCTACTGCCAAGATGACTTCGCCCCAAAGCTCTTCAACGACTACGTCCTGGACTTCATCGATCGCCACCACAAAGAGAAATTCTTCGTCTATTACAATCCCGTCCTAGCTCACGATCCTTGGACAACCACACCCGATAGTCTCGACGCGGATACAACTAAAGAGAAATTCGCGGGAATGATGGCCTACTTGGACAAAATGGTCGGGAGATTGCTAAACAAGCTCGCCGAGCATGAGATTGTCGAGAATACCCTTATCTGGTTCATCGGCGACAATGGCACCCACCCGCAAATTACCTCAATGCGTAATGAAAAAACCGTGACAGGTGGTAAATGGAAAACGAAAACCAACGGGACCCACGTTCCGTTTATTTTACAGTGGAAGGCGAAACTCCCAGGAGGAGTAGTCAAGTCCGATCTAGTAGAAGTTCTCGACGTCTACCCTACTCTGGCTGCGGCCGTCGGCAGGCCAGTCCCGTTCGCACTCGATGGAATCAATCTGCTTCCCTACTCACTAAGCCAGTCTAGCCGTACGCGCGATTCCATCTTTATGCACTATGACCCCCAATGGGGTAGCGACTACTTCCAATCTCCTATGCCCGCCGATCGTTTCATCTTTGACGACCGATGGAAATACTACGCCGACGGACGGTTCTACCAGACTTCTAAAGATCCTGAAGAACAGCGCGATCTCTACCAAGCGAGGCTCGAAGGAGAAGCCAAGCTCTCCTACGATCGCCTGAGAAACGCTTTTCTGGAAATGGAAGATGGCCCACTAAAGGAACCCTATATGAACAAGCCCTTGAAAGGCTTAGACATCCCCGAACCAGAAGCAAATTGCCAGGATTGATAAATCCGTTAATCGTGAGGGTGTGGCATCCAGTCGGTTACGATACCGCGAGCGTTCCGAGTAGATTCCAGTTCGCTCCATTCCACAACGCCAACTCGGTCCGCCCAAGCTTGATACTTGTCTTTTAGATCCCTTGCTAATTCAGGCGCGACTTCAGCCAAATCATTCATTTCGCTTCGATCAGCATCCATATCATAGAGCTCCCAATTCGAGATATCCCATCGCTTGACGAGCTTCCACTTTCCCTCCCTATAGCCGCAATTGCCTTCATGTTCCCAGGCGAGAGGAGGACGATCGGCTCCCTTGACGGAGAAACTCTGCCGCAAACTGCTTCCCTCGAATGGGAGGATGGACTTCCCTTCCCTTTCATCCGGCCACTCTGCTTCGCAAACATCGACAATTGTCGCCATGATATCCGTCAACTGGCCAGTTTCCCTACGCAACGCGCCTTTACTTTCAATGCCACTCGGCCAATGAACGATCAAGGGAGTCGCGATACCACCTTCATGAACAAAGTGCTTGTATTCACGAAATGGAGCATTCGACAAATTGGCCCAAGCAACCCCATAGCTTTGAAAGGTCGTTTCGTCCCCCGGCATGATCCCTGGATCGTTGCCATGCTTCATTTCCCGGCCATCTCGAGTATAGGCTCCGCAGGACAACGGTTTCGCTCGCCCTTTTCCAGCTGGCTTCTCATAAGGAAAAAAAGTGTCGAAAATTTCCTCTGCACACGCCCCGTTGTCAGAGAGGAAAAGGATCAGCGTGTTGTCGAGTTCGCCTGATGCTTCCAGAGTCTCTATAATCCGGCCGATTCCCTGGTCCATGGAATCAACTTGAGCCGCATACACTTCCATACGCCGTTCTTGCCATGCCTTATTAGGAGTGTTTTCCCAGGCCGGTTGGGTCGAGTCGCGCCGCGTCAGTCCCGTATTCTCATCGAGAATACCGATTTCCATCATGCGTTTCAGCCGCTCCTGACGTAATATATCCCAGCCTTGGCTAAAACGGCCTTTGTATTTCGCTATCGTTTTCGGCTTTGCATGCAATGGCCAGTGAGGAGCCGTGTATGCAGCGTACAAAAAGAAGGGCTGATCCGGTAGCTGCTTCAGATGATCCTGAATAAAGGAGCAGGCATGGTCTGAAACATCGTCCGTGAAATAATAGTCCGCATCTTTCGACGTTTCAATGTTCCGATCATCCTCCGTTAAAGTGGGCAGATCAAAATAGCTAGCGGCTCCACCCGTTATTCCATAAAAGCGGTCGAATCCTCGCGACCGAGGCCAGTTCGAATTGTCGCCTTGCTCTTCTATGAGTTGCCGGCATACGTGCCATTTACCAGACAAGTAAGTGCCATAATCCTGGGCCTTCAATACCTCGCCAATAGTGACACAGTTTTTGGACAAGTCGCCACGGTAACCATCGAGGTCGTCGTCGAAGTGAGCCATGTGACCCATTCCCACTTGATGCGGATGCATACCGGTCAACAGGCTGGCTCGAGTCGGACAACATCGGGCCGTATTGTAGAACTGAGTATATCGAAGCCCGTTGGCCGCTAAGCGATCCAAGTTGGGAGTATCGATTTCCCCACCATAGCAGCCGATATCTGAATAACCCATGTCGTCTGCCAGTATGAGAAGGACGTTCGGTCGACTATGAGTGGCCATAGAATAGGAAATACAAAAACGCCCTCGCAGAAAAGCGAGAGCGTTTTTTGAAATGATTTATCTTTGAATATCGTTCTCCAATTAAACCTTGGCCGGCACTTCGAATTCCTTGCGGTAATCGCTTTTGACGAATTCGTTGGCTTCGCGGTAGTTATCGCCACCCGTGTAGCGTTCACGGCGTCCACTGAACTCTAGTGAGCTACCCAATGTCCATTTTTCTTTGGAAAAATCGGTGTTCCAATCACCCAAGTGTTTACGGAAACGTTCGTAGGCCTCGAATGCGTGGCCATTGTCGTATGCGTAGTCCTTGACTTTTTCGTCAGAAACCGCCTCGCCAGCCTTGTAAGACGCGTTGGTCATGAATGGCACGCAAGACGACATAAATCCAGTTTCTAAAGTGCAACCGAGATCCGATTCCTCACGGCTGTTTACGCCACGGACAAATGCGGGGAAGTGGTCGAAACCACCATCGCCCTTGAACGCCCGGATCTTTTTGCCGCCGTTATCGTAAACGATTCCGCCACCACGACCACCACGGAATTCACCCCCTTCACAGGTAACGACAATGCCGATACGGTTTCCCTTATAATTGGCAGCAGCATTGGACGTGGGCTTCAGCCAAAGATCGCAAACTTCAAATAAGACAGGAATGTCGTTCCACTGGGCGCTGGCGATCTGCATATTGGGGGTGACTCCGGCGTCGTTCCAGCCGAAGCGCCCACCGAAACTGTGCACCTTGCTCGGATGATCAGGATCGCCTAAAACCCAACGGATCAAGTCCCATTCATGAGGACCTTGGTTACCGATATCGCCATTACCCGTGTTCCAAGACCAATGCCAATCATAATGAAACTTCTCCCGGTACATAGGCTCTTCCTTGGCGGGCCCCAACCACGTGTTATAGTCAACCGTCGAAGGAGGCGTCAAAGGAGTGTCGCGTTTCCCTATCCCTTTACGATTCTTGTAACAGAGGCCGCGGACCATAGTGATCTCGCCCATGCTACCCGCCTGAATCCAAGGAAACGCTTCCCCTAAACCGATATCGGAACGGTTTTGCAATCCCGCTTGCACGATACGATTGTATTTCGAAGCCGCTTCCATCATGCGGCGGCCCTCCCAAATTGAGTGGCAAACGGGCTTTTCTACGTAGACATCCTTTCCCGCTTGGCAGGCCCAAATCGTTTGCAGAGCGTGCCAATGATTCGGGGTGCATATCACTACGGCATCAATGTCTTTGCGCTCCAATAACTTCCGATAATCTCTGACCTTATCGACTTTAATGCCATGCTCTTGCTCAACGTTAGCTGCCCTTTCGTCCAAAACAGCGGTGTCAACATCGCAAAGAGCAACGAGACGGGCTCCATCGGTTCGCATGACATCCCTAATGAGGCTCTTGCCTCGACCGTTGAGACCGACTACGGCGCACCGGATGTCTCCATTGGCGCTCCCTTGGCCCCAAGTTGATTTGGCAATGGCGAAGCTGCCCGCCGCCAAGGTTGCGTTTCTAAGAAAATTTCGGCGTGTTTGCATGGGAAAACCGTTGATTGAGATTCGCCGCCAATAATTGGCGATTGAGATAGAAAGGGCTTCCTTAGAGAATTCGAAGTTTGGACTCAAACATAAAATCTTCCTATAGTCCGCACCAAAAAGATACATAAGACCATTTCGGCCCGGTCAGCCACTAAAAAATCCGAATTAATCGTGACCGCAGTCGGGCAGCTCATCGAGGGCGACCCTACCTATCGATAGATGTAAACTTAGCTGAATTTCAATCGATTAAACGAGCTCCCGCGACTGCGGGAACATCCTTGATATTTGCGGTCGCGGGTTGAAGTTAACCATCCGGACATCGATTCTATTCGATTGATCCCCTTATCTAGCCTCTCCAAACTCTTCTCATCCCTAATGAAAAGTTTACTACCCCTTTTGGCGATAGCACTGACAATCATTCCATTACGGGCGATGGACGAAAATCCACCTAACTTCGTCTTTATCATCGCCGACGATCTAGGCTGGGCAGACGTCGCCTTCCACGGGGGAAACGCCCCCACGCCACATCTCGACAAACTTGCCGCACAGAGCCTCGAATTGACTCAGCACTACGTGGCCCCGGTTTGCAGCCCGACTCGTGCCGGTTTCCTAACCGGTCGACTTTGGAGCCGCTTCGGAATCACCACACCCATCAATACTCGAGGATTGCCTTGGGATACAGTCACCGTCGGGCGAGCTCTGGGTTCAGTCGGCTACGACACCTGCCTCATCGGCAAATGGCATCTGGGATCAAAGCCAGATTGGGGTCCTAACAAATTCGGGTTCCACCACGCATATGGCTCTCTGGCAGGTGGCATCAGTCCCTGGAACCATCGCTACAAGAAGGGGCCCTACTCTTTTACGTGGCACCGGAATGGAGAGCTCGTCCAGGAGGAGGGACACGTAACGGATTTACTGACAGATGAAGCGTTAAAATGGATACGTTCCCGCGACGAATCTCCTTTCTTCCTCTACTTACCCTACACCGCGATTCATCTCCCCCTAAAAGAGCCCAATAAATGGGTCGATCGAGTCCCCCCATCCATCAAGGGGGAAGTTCCCCGACACTATGCCGCCAGCATTATTCATCTAGATGACGCCGTTGGACGGATCCTGAAGGCGTTGGACGATACCGGACGACGCGAGAATACCTTGCTAATCTTTACCAGCGACAACGGGGGTAGCACCGCCGAAAATAACGACCTTAAGTACCCCAACGACAATTGCCCCAACGGACCTCTTGTGGGCAACAACCTCCCCCTTCGCGGACAAAAGGGAACTATCTACGAAGGCGGAACTCGCGTGCCAACTATCGTTTCCTGGCCAACCAAAATCCGTCCCGGCAAACAGGATGCACCGGTATATGTGGCCGATTGGATGCCCACGTTCTCCGCCTTGGCAGGCTATCTGCCAAACAGAAATCTCAACTGGGACGGGGTTGATCTGTCAGATCTGCTTTTGAAGAACGAGGCCCTGGACACGCGCCCTCTCTACATAGCGGCCCCACGCTGGCGAGAGGTTTCGCTGCGTTACGGAGATTGGAAGCTGATCAAAACTGAGAACAACGGGAAGACTTCAAGCGAGCTATACAACATCCGACTCGATCCGTCGGAATCGTCCAACCAGATGAAGCAGGAGCCCAAGCTGGCTCGGCGGTTGCTTGAGATGCTGAAAAACGCGGAAAGCCAAGACAACGAGTTCGTTGTGGGCAATCCTACTCTGTAGTTTTGTTTTAGTTAAGTTTCATGTAGGACCTGACTTAACGGGACTCAGCAAGAAGTCCCGGGAGTCATTACCAAAAGCATTCATTCATCCCAAATGGGGCATCGAAAGTTCCTACACCTTGTATATCGCCAATACGAAGGATGGACGCTCCCTAGCGGGCGTTGTCGTTTCTGAAACCGCTGGCTCGATCACCCTTTTGAACGCAGGTGGAATATTGGAAACGGTTATACGCCGCGGGCGACAACATTGAATGGCAAATTGATCATTTGCCTGCCGAATACTTTACGGTATTCTTCAATTCCGGATTGGAAACCAACTCCGATCCCACCTCCTCATCATTAAAGCTCTAATTCGACGATCAAGTCATGCACGGGAGTATCAGCAATACCACACGGCTATTCCGTATGCGGAAAAGCGAATACGGAGCAGTGACCATCCTCGACGATTTGAATAATGCCACGATCCGATTTCAACACGATCTTCCCCAAGGCCAGGTGTCCATTTAGGAAATCGCGATCATTCCATTGAGGTAGATTTTGGGTCCGAATCGCGCAACCGTATTAGCATAGGCATTTTGCCTGTGTTGCAACAGGCTGGAAGCCCGTCCTACTATTAACGCAATCCTGGAGAGCTTTTGCTGGGCAAATAAGACCGCTTACCGGAAATCTCAGTCCTTACGCTGAGCAAATAGTGTCCGCAAGTCATGTACAAGGTTCGCAGGTCCGGACCTCCGAAAGCACAGTTCGTGATCGTGTCCAATGGCGTTTCCCGAAAAGCCAGAAGCTCGCCTTCGGGAGAAATCACGTGAATCCCTGGTTTCGTATCCAATGTTTCTGACGTGCCCCGTCGACCATGCAAACCTGCAGCGACATATAAATTGCCTACAGCGTCGATTCGCATCCCATCACCACTGCGACCAGGATAGAAATTTATCACTACTCGTCGATTGCTTATGGAGCCATCGTCGCCCAAATCAAACGCTAGAATGTTTCTATTCCGCCCCTCGCCACCATCCGCCTCGATCACGTAAAGCGTTTTCCCATCCTGTGACACAACCACGCCATTCGGCATCTGAATCTGCGGCTCGGTTAATAGCTGATGAACGCTTCCATCAGGATCAGCGCGGTAGAGCGATTTTTTGTTTGTCGTATCCAAATCCGCATTTCCGCTGCGCGAAGAGAAATAGATACGCCCATACCCATCGTAGTCGGCATCGTTGGGCGATTGCAGTTTCTTGCCACCATACCACTCCGCTAAAACGGACATCTCGCCTGTCTGCCCATCAAATAAGACCAGCCGACCGGACTCACCTTGACAGGCAATCAGATTGCCTTTTGGCGTGAAACGCAGCCCGTTCGTTGCCTGTGACTCCCGAGTGAACGCCGACAGGCGTCGCGTCAAGGGCTCCCAAATGAAGATCTCGTTTTTCGGAATATTAGTGAAGAATACGCGGCCCTCTCTATCTATCGCCGGGCCCTCAGTAAAAATCGGGTCGCCTGACAACTCGACTTCGAGACGAACTTCACCCAAGTACGCGTCTGTATCCAAATTAGCGTAGCCATTGCTATCGTCACCTACACCATCGGGCAACGCAGGCAAAAAGTACATCAAAAGGAAAATGCCTGTTGGGAAGGGGTTTTTCGGTTTTGGCTCACACCAGAGTTGCATGGAGTAGACTCCAAATCCAATGCAGTCCACGTATCAGTTGCGAGAGAATTCGCATCCTTGGACTGGATGTATTAAAAGGATCGCAGGCTCGTCCCCCGATCAGCCCATTGGCTTGGTTCGATTATCTTGAAGTAGATAAAGAGAAGCAATTCTATGAGAAAAACGCGAACCAATCCATTCAGCTATTGAATTCGATCACGGGATCAGAGATAAATGGACCAAAGGGGATACCTTCTTGGCAACGCTCTCGCTCGCTTATGAACCAATCGTCGCATATAATCCCAAACATAGCCCCAGAATGCTTCAAAGTCCCATACGAGCCGTTTTTCATCTCGAGATGCTAGATCGGGCTGCGTTAAGATCGCGTCCACCTGTGGCTGGATTAGTAACGAAAACCGTTGATCCACCCGATCCCGACTTAAATCGTCGATTCTATTATTCGGTAGGATCGGAATGGCATTGGACCGATCGATTGAGCTGGTCGAAAAACGATTGGCAGGACTACGTTGATCGGGATGTGCTAAATACGTTCGTAGGGAAACTGGACGGCGTAGAGGTCGGCTACTTCGAACTGGAAGCACAAGCCTCAGGCAGCGTCGAAATCGTGTACTTTGGCCTACTCCCCGATTATATCGGCAAGGGTCTCGGTGGATCCTTTCTCTCTACAGCATTAGAGCGGGTGTGGGAGTTACCCGGAACTAAGCGTATCTGGCTACACACCTGCACTCAAGATCACAAGCATGCCTTGAAAAACTATCAAGACAGAGGATTCGCGATCTTTAAAACCGAGCTTGAACCGATGAAGTGACAGCCTGTTCTCCTTAGCGATCCTGCTCCGCTGAAAGTGGAGCAAGCGTAGCGTTGTTAATACGAATTGAGCTGGATATGATTCGCCTTAATCTCTGGTCCGAATCAAATCTCCACCTCGATTCCCCAACCTGGGCGGTATCGAAACAATTGCCAAACCAGTACCTGCTCCCGCTTCGCTAGCAAATCGTAAAGGGGCTGATCTTCCCGTGAATGCAAGACCTCCTTTTAATTTCATGAACGTCCGCCCATCCGAGATTGGAGACTACCAATAACACCTTCTTGCTTAACGCGACTCCATCGCTGCTTGGCCTTCCGGCAAGGACTGAGCTCCAATCCCTATCTTGAGCATACTCACCGTCTTGAGACAGAGCATAAGGAAGGAGGGAAGGAACACCAATGTCACAAACGTAGAGAACAACAATCCGAAAAGGACAATAGCGCCCACTCCGCGATAGAGTTCAGTTCCAGCACCCGGGAAAAGCACCAACGGAGCGATGCCAAACACAGTTGTTGTCGTGGACATAAGAATGGGACGAATACGGGCCAAGGTAGCTTCGCGTACGGAATCAGTGATCTCCATATTGGAACGCAATCGATCGATGGTGCCGCTGACGATCAGGATGGGATTATTAACCACCGTTCCTAGCAAGATTAGAAACCCGAGCATCGTGATCATATCGAAGGGCTGCTGTATCGGGGTTAAGCCAATCAGACCAAGGAACGCTCCACCTGTATTCAACAACCAGAGACCGCCAATGCCGCCAGCAATCCCGATGGGCACCGTTGCTAGAATTACCCACGAAAATCCCCAGTGAGAGAAAACGGCGCTCAAAAGCAAGTAGGAAAGGATCAAGGCGATGAGGAAATTCCCAAACAAGGCTTCTCGCGTTTTCTGCAATTGGTCCCCCGCTCCAGTGACACTTACGTCAACACTCCCACGAATAACGCCCTGCGTGCGCAAGTGGCGAACGATGTCGTTTCTCACGATTTCTACGGCATCTTCCAGAGCCAACGATCGCGGTGGAATGATATTCAAGGTTACGGTACGCTCACCATTGAGGCGGCGGATGGCATCGGTATCCACTTTTTCGACGAGATCGGCAACCGAACTTACTGAAACTACACCGCCAATCGGTGCAAATAGCGGTAGATTAGACAAGGAATCTAGGCTATCGACCTCTCCTTGCGTGCTGTACAGAAACACATCGATACGCCGCCCATCTAGTATAAACTCGTCCACGTAGGCCCCATCCGTTAGGGCCCGAACGGTGAACCCAAACGAGCTATTGGAATAGCCCAACTCAGCCACTCGATCCCAATTAGGCCGAATCTCCACCATCGGCTGTTGTAAACTCAAGGCCGATGGCGTGGAATTAACTGATGGGTTGTCGATAACCTCAAAGGCTCGCCTGTAGCAGGCTTCCGCGACTTTATAGATTTCCGGAAGGTCCGCTCCACTTATATCTAAATTAACACTACGAGAACCCCCATCATTGCTAGAGATAATAGATCCGCGGCTAATAAAGTTTCGGATACCCGGAAATTTGGCGAAGTAATCTTCGAATACCAACCTCAGTTCATTGATTCGGGAAGGATCATACGTTTCCGCTACTATCGTCGTTCGCTGATTGCCTACCATAAAAAGAATCTGCCTTATCGGAGGGATGCTAGGATCCAGATTCTCGTTCTCTAAAGCCCCGTTAGTCGTGTAGTATTGACTGAAATGATCGCTGGTTTCCTTAGCGATGGACTGCATCATCTCCAGGTTATAGCCTGGCGGAGCCAACAAACGGGTAAAAATTTTAGCCTCCTCGCCCTCAGGCAAGTATTCAGCCGATGGAGTCAGAAAATAAATGATAGCCAAGCTGGCCCCTACCGTCACTAGAACGCCCGCCAAAGCGCCCTTGGTAGAAATGACCAGCTTGTCGACCAGGGTTTCGAAGAGAACGTTGATTCTAGCCTTACGGGCTCCTTCCTTGGCCACTCCCCCCAAATTGGCTAACTTGATGCTAGCCGTTGGTATTATAGCTATGGATACAGCCATTGAAGCTATAATTGCTCCAGAAATGGCAATCGAGATATCGGAGAATAATTGCCCAGCCTCTTCTTCTATCAGCCAAACTGGGGCGAAAACAATCACGGTGGTCATCGTCGAGGCCAATACCGATGACCAGACTTCCCGCACACCCGCTATAGCGGCGTCAATCCGGCCTAAACCCAGTCGCCGTTTCTTCTCAATACTCTCCAAAACAACAATGGCGTTGTCCACCGTCATTCCGATGGCAAAAGCTACTCCAGCCAGCGATATGACGTTTATCGTCCGCCCTGCCACTTGCAGACCGATAAATGCGGCAATGGTACAAATCGGTATCCCCGCTACGCAAATGAGAGTACCCGCGGCCGAACGCAAAAAGAGCCAAAGAACGAAGGTAGCAGCGATCGCTCCCAAGATTAAATTTCGCCAGACGTTCTTGATAGAGGATACGACGTAACGCACATCATCGCTCGTCATATACATATTCATTCCCAGCGGCGCTAGTACATCTCGATTGATTCCCTCTACCACCTTGGTCATCGCATCACGTATCTCGATGACGTTGGTTCCCGATTCACGGGAAACCATTACCATGATGCCCAGCTCGCCTCGCTGATAGACGACGGAATCCGGCTCATAGAAACTCAATTGCACTTCCGCCACATCACCCAGTTTGGTAACGGAATCTCCAGTACGCCTAAGGATAATCGAAGAAAGTTGCTCGGGCGTTTCCAGGCGCCCGATCGTTCGGACCAAGTATAACCGTTTGCCACTACTGATATCCCCTGCCGAAATGTCTCGGTTCCGATCTCGAATAGCGTTGCGCACATCCTGCATGGTCAAGCCCACCGATGCCAGCCGAGCCAAATCCACATTGACACGAATTTGCTGCTCAGGAGCTCCACGTACCCGTATTTGAGATACACCAGGGACACGCTCCATCCGAGGCTTCACACGCTCCATAACCAAATCGATCATCCGCAGCACATCCTCCGGCTCGCGTTCTCCGGAAGTATCAATAAGTGCGTAGAACATAAAGGAATTCGCGGAGAACGAAGTAGCTATGACCCTCGGCTCGTCAACGTTCTCCGGATAGCTGGGCACTTGGCTTAAAGCGTTGAGGACGCGGATGAGCGCATCGTTGACATCGATGGTAGAAGGGAACTCTAGTTCAATCTCAGCCGAGCTCATGGAGGCCGAGGAAATCATCCGCTGCAAGCCAGGCACATTCTGCAGATAATCTTCCTGCTCTATGAGAATCTCCTTCTCCACATCTTGCGGTGTTGCCCCGGGCCAACGCGTGACCACGGATATGGTGCGCACATCTAGGTCGGGAATCATCTGCACCGGTATTCTCAGGGCAGCAACCGTTCCCAGTACGCAAACCAGCAGAGCGATCACGGCAACTTGTGTGGGATGTTTAATGCACCACTCGAACATGGGATAATGGGACTGAGGTTGGCGTTAGCGTTCGCGTTCTATTGGAATCACGGATTCGACAATTCGAATCAACTGATCCTCCTGAAGCAGCTCGTTTCCTTGATATATTACTTGGTCGCTCGGCTGCAAACCTGAAACGATTTGAATAAAATCCCCGCTCGTAGGACCTGTTTGGACGATTCGTCGCGAGGCTTTAAATCCTCCGCCACTGCTTTCTGCTACCCAAACCATCACCTGTCCGTCGGCCGTACGCAGTATCGCATCACGGGTAATAAAGACACTAGCATCCTCGGAGTTGGGCTTAAAGATCGCTACCGCAGACATTCCCGGTTTCACATTGGGCGACGAATTATCGAGCTGGATCCTCACCTGAAAGGTTCTCGTCTGGGAGTCGACCTGTGGAGACCTAGCTTCTATATGGGCCTCGAAAGCTTTCGCACCCGAGCCAGCAATTTCAACCGTGACGGTATCCGACCCCATAACCAACGCCAGCTCTTCCTGTGGCACTTGCACATCGAGTCGCAAGCTTTCCGTATCGACGAATCGAAGGACCGGATTCCCTGTTTGCACCCACTCGCCCACTTCCGCCATTTTTTCCGCCACCATCCCATCGAACGGGGCGATAATTCGATGGCGCTCGACGATCTCCCTCTGGGTTGCGACCGAGGTTTCCAAGCGACTGACCGCTATTTGAGCCATCCGGTAGGTGGTCTCCCTGTTTTCCCGCTCCGATCGTGGAAAATTTGCATCACCCAGATTCACCGCTTCGTCCAGTCGGCGCTTGGAATTGATCAAATCCGCTTCGGCCGCCTCCAAATTCAGCTCCTCCTCTCTCAATTCCATGCGAGCTAGTGCGTCATCCAGACCAACCAGCATGTCGCCCGCCTT
>DKNL01000171.1 GCA_002474325.1 Opitutales bacterium UBA7389 | reverse complement strand
AGGGATTCGAACCCCCGGTACCTTTCGGTACAATGGTTTTCAAGACCACCGCAATCGACCACTCTGCCATCTCTCCGAACGTCTACACTCAAACCGATACTGGGGCGACCTTGCATGTCAATGTTGTGTTTCGCTAATGTGCATAAAGTGGGGCGAAGCGACAGCTTCCGTTTATGTTGCCAATCAAGCTACCGAACGACTCGTTTGTGTAACTTTGAGGAAGGGCTTGAAGCTCTTTCAGGTGGAACGATTTGTTAACTTTTCGATACTCTGCAAGTGGCTGATTCCCATGGCGTCCCGTGCCATAGACTCGCGTTTCAATGGTCGAGCGTGAAACGCGTTCCGTCATCTCGAATGACTTCGGTAACATCAATTCGTCTGCTAGCCTTCCATGCATAGGGACATTGTTTATCGAAGGGAACCACGCTTGGCATCGATATTGACTGGCTTTCAGGTCCTTCAGATTTGAGCAAAATCGATTGGGAAAGGTTCCTCCCAGAATCTCCAGATCCAAAGTCGAAGGGATCATCCGGGAAACAAAGCCCCAACAGACTCGGACCCAAATCTAAGAGCGAGATCAACATAGGATCTCTTCTGGCAAATCCAACGCCTTCGGGCAATGAGAGCAAAAGTGGCACCCGCACTGAATCTTCATGAGGCCATCCTTTACGAAAAAGCCCGAACGACCCATGCATATCCCCATGAACCGAGGTGAAAACGAAGATAGTGTTTTGCCCATCAAAGCGATGCTTGGTTTCCCTAAATATGCGGCCAATCGCCCGATCCGTCGCTTCAATATGCCCGTAATAGCCAGCCAATTCTCGACGGGAGCATTCTCGAGCGACTGGATCATCAGGCACTTCGTCCGCCAATAAAATAGAATCAGGGCGGCTACTATTAATTCCTGGGGGCTCTTCTCCGTACGGAGGATGAGGAGCATCCATGCTTATACAGGCAAATACGGGATTGTCTATCGATTCAGAATTCAAATAGCGGCTCCATCTTTCCGCGAGAACGTCCGATTGATAACCCTCGATTCTTGTCGGGGGACCGATTCCGGTCCCATGATAATAACCATGGTTTAAAAGAAAGCCCGACTCAAAACCCTCCCAAAACTGGAATCCTCCTCTACGATTTTCAGGGACTTCAATCTTCGCATGTTCAACGCCAACGAGCGGGGCATTTCGATCGCGGCCGAACAATTGCCATTTGCCGAAAAAAGCGGTGTTGTAGCCTCCTTCTTGAAATCTATGGGCGATCGTCAAGGCGTTTTCCGGAAGTGGGTCGAAGTAGCCGACAACCCCGTTTTCTGGACAGGGGATACCCGTCAAAAAAGCTGCCCGGGCGAACACTCCCATGGGATGCGGCGTTACCGCTTGGAAAAAATCGATGCTCTCTTCCGCCAAGGAATCGATAAAGGGTGTTGCCGCATTTCCATCACCACCGTATCCAGTCGCACGAGCTCTCCACTGAGTCGTCATTACGACTACCACATTGGGCCGCTTTTCTGGTATCGCCATCATCTCAACTGCAAAGCCATGGACTTGATACAGCAAGCGAATTGAAACAAGTCCACTTGCCAATAAAACAACAATCGGCTGACATCGAGTTGAGACCAGACCAGCCCAAAGATGCCCCATCAATCTTAGGAATGATCAAGGGCGTGGCCAAACGCGAGAAGCTGGAGAACCAATTGGAACTCGATTCGGAGAGGCTTCTCAATTGTCTCATCGAAAGGATTTGCCCTCACCTGAACCAGAGTTTTGGCTAGGTCAAATCGAAGACCCATGGCATTGGAAATTGTTCACTTCGGAACTCCCGTACTATACCAGAAGGGAGAATCCATCACCAAGTTCGACGAATCGTTGAAATCGCTTTTCGACGACATGGTGGAAACGTGCATCGAAGCTGAAGGGATCGGACTTGCGGCTCATCAAATTGGCAAGGCTATGATGTTTTGCATCGTCGATTTGCGGGGTATCGAGATCGATTTCGACTATACGCTGGATGGCAGCAAGCCGCCTTTGGAACTATTCAACCCGATTGGAATGTGCAACCCGATTGTAACCAAAATAGAGTCACCTAAGACTATCTACGAAGAGGGGTGCCTTTCCTTTCCCGATATCAGAGGCGACGTGGAGCGGATCGATTGGATCCGCTGCCAGTACCAGGATATTGATGGGAATCCTCACGAGCTTGAATGCAACGGACTGCTAGGCCGTTGCGTGCAACACGAAGTGGATCACCTCAATGGAATCCTTTTTACGGAACGCATGAAGAAAAAGGTCCTGAGAACGATCCTTCCGGAAGTCAACGAGCTACGAGCCCGAACCGCCGAACGGCTGGGCCGCTAAATGGTGGCTCTTTTAGAAACGTTTTCGAATGCCTCAAAGCAAATCGGCCGCCAGCTCGGCCAATGGCGAATGCTCCCTTTCGTTAGTTTTACATGGGCCGAAATCCCTCGGCCTCTCATGCGGTTGGCACAATAGACCAGACCATTGCTGCGCGAATCCACATAGGGGTTATCAATTTGATCCGTATCACCGATGACGACCATTTTCGCCCCCCTACGAAATCCGGGAAATAACCGTTTTCACTTCGTGAGGTGTTAGCTGTTGAGCCTCGTCCAGAATGAAAAATCACCGGGCTATGGACCTCCCCCGAATAAAGCATAGGGCCTCAATCTCCACCAACCCAATATCTAGCAATTTCTAATAAGGCTTTTTGGGTGGTTCACCGCGTTCCAGATTCGCATATTTCGTTTTCCGCTCTGACTTCCGGTTAGATTCGAATCGCATGGTGCCAATTGACGATTCCAGCATGTACAAAATAAGCTAGCCGAAACCGCTTGGATATCCAACCGTTGAATAACACGGTTGTGTAAAAAAACGGCGGACTGTCTACCCCTAAACAGTCCGCCTTAGTTTTCTTCTTTACCCCAATATCCCGCTGAGCGGGACTTGATAACTTACAAGCCAAACGACCGACCACTTCCCTAATCAAGCAAATGTTAGCCTTTTTTATGAAAAAACTATGTTTAAGTAGTGACTCTTATGAAGCGAATAATCCAACGGCTTGCTGGAAAATCGTTTTTTGTTCATAAAATCACCGCAAAGACGGAAATTCATCCGCCGTGCATCAACCTGAGCGAGATTCTGTCGGAGTCGCCTTCTTGCGATCGATCATCGGTATTCATTTGACTTTTCGACACGGATCCCGGCACTAAACACTCCCAATTCTGGTGCGTCATCTGGCTGCCCAGCAAAGGGGGCGATAGTTCGCTCTAGACGGCCCTGAAGATATTTCCCATCCGCTATCTCTACCGCTTCTTCTGCTTCCAGGATGTCAGTTTGCCCTCCATTCAAGATATTTGATGTTCGAATCAGCAGTCCATCCTATGGATACAGCATTTCAACCACGGATGATTGAAACGACTCGTCCTCTTACAGAGGCCCTTTCCCCACAACCGTTCCGTCAATTTACGAATCGGGCAAATCGGACGGGCTATTCGAAGATTCCGGATCTTCGGAATCTGAACGCGGGGACTCAGTTTGAGCCATATATTGTTTTGCTTAGCCTCTGAATTTCTAGTTCAAGAACCCCGCAATCGCATTAATCAAATCAAACCCTAGCCGCCTTAATTTTCCTTCAATTCTTACAAAGAATCATAACTCTATTTTACTCCCTGAATATGAGCGAGTTATCTATTGATAGACTGGAAAGCAAGATCACCTTTCTCGAACGTCACGTTGAACAGCAAGACCGCGTTATCTTGGAATTGAGAAACTTGCTAGACAACACCCGGAAACAAATTGATACACTGAAAAAGGCTATGGACGACGTTGAAGCTCCTCAAACAGATACTATCGACGAGAAGCCGCCCCACTATTGAGCCGATTCGAGAATCAAATGGACTTCCATAATCTCAAAACCAAAATCGTCGCGGATTCGATCTGAGCTCCCTTCATTACGAACTTCCCCAAACGAGAGCGACAAACACCCATTCTAATCGGCTCGCTCCATCCCCAAAGAGCCCTAGTAAGAGATACCCGCTTACTGTTCCATGCAGATAGACTGCCACCCACAAATGTCACCGCTAAGAGTCCAAGCCTGCCCAACCGAATGCGACCCATCCAAACATCTAATCCTAGCCCATATAAAATTTGTAAAATAATTATTAAGCAAAGATAATGGTATGAATGCAAACGCTAAAGTAGCTTGCTACTCATATCTTACCGATACCGAGATAGATACCTGCTGGCTCCCGAAACTTCAGTTATCAAGGTCTATCTTCTGGCTTCACAGCACATTGTCGCCCAAAACCTCGATTCTCATTTGAATACTCAACCAACTGCTGTTGCATCAAATTCGACAAATAGACCCGGGCAAAGGCACCCGAGAATCAAGCATTTGCTTCTCTGCCAAAGGACTCCGAGAAGAACACGCCAAATATGTTAATAAGCTGGTTTTTAAAATTTCTAGGACGAGAAAAAACAAGCGAGCACTCAAAGGAAGCGATTGAGGAGATAGCGCACCCTTCAGAAATCAATGCCGAAATCCCTCAACAGCCTTATCAAAATTATTCAGATTTCTGCCTCCGTATGGAATCCCTAGTAGAACAATACTGTTCAAACTTCAGCAATCGAATTTCCAAACTAGAAGAACGCCCTCTCATATCGATATTATTACCCGTATACGATCCCGAACCTAAATGGCTCGAAACGGCAATCGAATCCGTTATCGAGCAAATCTATCCTGACTGGGAACTCTGCATAGCTGATGATTGCTCATCCGATCCCAGAATTAGACAACTTATCGAAAATTATAGCGAAAAATATGACAAGATTCGGGCGGATTTTAGGGAACAGAATGGCCACATTAGCGAGGCATCTAATTCCGCTCTCGCTATGGCCACGGGGGAATTTGTCGCACTGTTGGACCACGATGATTTTCTTCCTAAGCACGCTCTCGCCAGAGTCATCGATTGTATCAATGACCATCCTAAAACCGATATCATCTATACGGACGAAGACAAAATCGACGAGAGTGGCAACCGATCGCAACCCCACTTCAAGTCAGATTGGAATCCGGACCTTCTTATCGGACAAAACTACATAAGCCACCTCGGCATATACAGGCGTTCCGCTTTACAGGAAATAGGGGGCTTTCGCGTCGGTTTCGAAGGAGCTCAAGATTGGGACCTTGTACTCCGACTCTCAACGCGAATTCCTCCTGACCGCATCAGGCATATACCAGAAGTTCTCTATCACTGGCGCTCCATTTCCGGATCAACGGCGAGAGATATCGACGAAAAATCATACGCCCACAAAGCAGCTCGCAAAGCATTGGAAGACTACTTTAAGAATCGAAACATCGATGCATCTCTCGAGGCCGTAGACCGCTTCTATTGGAGGCCGGTTTACAAACATTCGTCGCCAAGAGTAGCCATTATAGTTCCTACCAGAGATCGAGTCGATCTACTGAAAACCTGTATCGAGAGCATTCAATCCAAAACTAGCTACCCCCATTTCCGCATCGTTGTAGCCGACAACGAATCAACAGATCCAGAGACTCTTCGATTCTTGGAAAGCGTAAAGCGATCTGGAGTCGAAACGATCCGAATACCAGGTGATTTCAACTTTTCCCGGATCAACAATTCAGCCATTTCAGCGGTAAATGAGGAAATAATTTGCCTCCTGAATAATGATACACGAGTTATCAATGAATCTTGGCTCGATGAGCTCGTAATGCATGCTGTTCGACCTTCGATCGGCCCGGTAGGGGCAAAACTTCTCTTTCCCCATGATCACGTTCAGCATGCAGGCATTGTTTTGGGAATCGGCGGAATAGGCAGCGAAGCATTCAAATACATACACAAATCCGATGACGGATATATTCATCGGGCATTCCTGATAGGTAATTATAGCGCAGTTACAGGGGCCTGTATGGCTATGCGTAAATCGGTTTGGAGAGAAGTAGGCGGTTTCGACGAGCAAAATACTCCCAACAGCTATAGCGATGTCGACTTCTGCCTAAGGTGTTCCGAAAACGGATATCGATCGGTCTTCACTCCCTTCGCTCAACTCGTGCATGAACAATCCGCTTCTCGCGGACCGGACAATAGTCCCGCTTTTGACACAGCGGTAAGCAATATGAAACAACGCTGGGGAGACAAGATCGCGAGGGATCCTTACTACAATCCGAATCTGTCTCTTGAACGCGAGGATTTTACCCTTTCATTTCCTCCTCGAGGCTACACAACCCAATGAAGGTCTCGTTCATCGTTCCTGTTTTCAATAATTTCGATCTTACGAAGGAGTGTATTCACTCTCTTCGCAATTCCCTGCCGAAAATTGAATACGAAATAATTATCGTAGACGATGGTAGCGATGAGACCATATCCAGAAAATTGAAGAGTCTGGAGAACAGTCGCCTTATATTAGTTCGGCATTCCAAAAATTTTGGATACGCAAAGGCTAATAACGTGGGAGCGAAAAGAGCTACCGGAACCTTTCTTTTCCT
>DKNL01000257.1 GCA_002474325.1 Opitutales bacterium UBA7389 | reverse complement strand
GAGTTCCGGATGAACCTGAATGCGCTGAAAAACGTGGGCTAGCAAAACGGCATCGCCTTGGGCGTCATGGCGTCTTACAGAAGATAGGCCCGCTGCCAGGCGCTCAGCGATGTCGTCTAGGGAATTTCTCAGCCGGGAGAAATCGGGCCACAGGGCTTCAAAAATATCCATGGTATCGATGAAGCGTACCGTTCGAGAAGCTGTCGGGCCGGCATCGACGTGTTTGGCAACGAATCGAAAATCGAATCGATAGATGTCGTGTCCAAACAATGTAGCGCTTCCGGCAAAGTCTGAGAGCATTTGGATGGCTTCTCTAGGCAAGGGTGCTTCCTTGACATCCGAATCGCGAACTCGTGTGAGCGTTTGAATCTTCTTCGGTATTGGCTTTCCCGGGTTCACGTAGGTTGTGAAAGAGCTTTCCATCTCCATTCGCGTTCCACCCAGCTTGATCGCGGCGATTTGCGTTATTTCCTCTTTCTTGGGTCGCAAGCCAGTGGTCTCCAAGTCAAAGGCGACGATTTCCGAGACCCCTAGCAAGGGATGGAAGTACGGTTTTTGAGATAAAGAAAGCGTTTTCACCGGATGGATTCCTGATATGTTAGTGGCTGTCGAGTTGCTCCTAGCGGGTCAACTCTTTGGCAATTTCCTATAGTAGGGGAGAGCGTGCCTCTAGATTGCTGTGCGTGGGCGGAATCATTTGAAGTCCTGAATTTCGAATTTGAGTCGTATTTAAAACTATGACAAGTCCGATTTACATTCGTTTGATATTTTTCAGGCCTCCTGTTTGGTCTCCCACCACAGTCGGATTCAAGGGTGTCGCTAAAGAGTGGCTTGGACCTGTATTTAATCGGTAGATACGCTTTCCAATCGAATATTGCCATCGATTCGACACTTGTCTTGAAAGTCAGCTTCGCTTTCATTCCCGTCAGTAATGGATACCATTTTATCTGGCAGAGATGTTCTAGTGGTTGATGACGAGCCTCTTCTGAGAAGACGGCTGATGCGGTTTCTGGAAGGCGGAGGGGCTAACGTAGTAACGGCTTCCACCTTTGAGGAGGGACGCAATGCCCTGGTCTCGATGCCTTTTGATTACGCTATGTTCGATGTGCATCTTCCTGATGGCTTAGGGGTTGATTTGTTGGATGCGGCGAAAGGGGTGATTTGTGTCATGATGACTGCCGATGGTGGCTGGGAAATTGCGGTTGAAGCGATGAAACGCGGTGCGGCGGATTACATGACCAAGCCTTTTGAGCTGGAAGAGGTACCCTTGATATTAGGGCGGTGTGCTAATGCCGGGCGAAGTCGCCGCTCTCGCGAGCACCGGATGGAAATGGAAGCGGGTGGTGGCGATGGCGAAGAGCTTTTCTTTGGGGAATCGTTGTCCGGTCTTAAGAAGAGCCTAGAACGTATTTTGGAGTCAGACCGACGCCTCACGCAAAAGCTGCCACCCATCTTATTAGAGGGTGAAACGGGTACGGGCAAATCCACTTTTGCTAAGTGGCTGCACGCTAAAGGGATGCGCAAAGATCGGGAGCTGGTGGTGGTCAATTGCGCTGCCTTGCCGGAGAATTTGGCTGAGTCAGAGTTGTTCGGCCATGAGAAAGGAGCATTCACGGATGCCAAGGAAAAGCGCATTGGACTCTTCGAGGCGGCTGATGGAGGAACACTATTTCTTGACGAAATCGCCAGTCTTTCATCTCCATTGCAGGCGAAAGTATTGCTGGCGATTGAAGAAGGCAAGATTCGCCGCATCGGGGGCACTCGAGAGATCTCTGTGGATCCAAGGGTGATTGCGGCTTCTAATCGCGATTTGCGGCAACTTACCCAAGAAGGCCAGTTTCGAGAGGACTTGTATCATCGGCTCAATCTTCTGCATGTTAGAATCCCACCGCTCAGAGATCGCAAAGCGGATCTTCTCCCGCTTGTGGAAAACCTTGGCGCTCGATTAGCTGGCCGGTACGGGATCGATTCATTCGGCTTGTCGGCGAAAGGAGAGAGGCAATTGCGGGCTCATGATTGGCCTGGTAATGTTAGAGAACTGGCCCACGAGGTTGAAAGAACCATCATTCTGGGCGATCCGAAGCGTGCCGAATTCCCCTCGCTTTCTTCTACGGCCGCAGACGTCAATGAAATGGGGCCGGAGGCGGATAGAAGCGATTGGCTCAATCCGCGCTGGGATTTTCCGGACGATGGAATTGAGCTTGAAGATGCGATCGATCGATTGATCAAGCGAGCCATTGAGAAGGCGGGCGGCAACGTGAGTTCTGCGGCCCGCTTACTTGGAGTAAACCGGGACTACATCCGCTACCGTAAGAAAAAGCGTTCGGATTAGCGTGGGGATTATTACCCAATTTGGGGCTCGATCTAGTTGTCAGGATTGGGAAATATTTCCCAATGGATAGGCTCTTGTAATACTCGAAGTAAGTTCTTTAATCATAAGTGGTTAGTTACTATAGATTTAACGCTTGCCATCCGCATTGGCACGAATGCTGCGGATGGAGTAGGCGAATCTATCGAAGGGCTGGGAGGCCCTTTTGAAACATAAACCC
>DKNL01000207.1 GCA_002474325.1 Opitutales bacterium UBA7389 | reverse complement strand
CGCCGCCAACGCATCCGGAGCTCGTCCCATCCTAGTGCCCGATCTCGCTATACACGACGATGAAAGCAAAGCCCACGCCTGGGAGATCTGGGACTCATTAGAGCGAGGGCCAGAAAAGTTTGTAGAATGGCAACAGGGTGCCTAAACACTCAGCCTACATGGAGTTTAACTTTTCTACTGCGAACGAAATACATTTTGGCCCCGGGATCGCTCGTTCACTCTCCGACTTTCTTCCCGACCAAAGTGGTCGATGCTTCGTTCTAACGGGTTCGTCGCCAGAACGTCACCGGGAGGTGATGAACAACCTGTCCAATAAGGGCAAACAGGTCGAAACGGCGTCGGTTGTCAGCGAACCCAACGTCGAAACCATCAACTCGCTTGTAAGACAGGCCACGCTTTTCAATCCGGAAGTAGTCATAGGAATCGGAGGCGGCAGCGTCCTCGATGCCGGGAAAGCGATCGCCGCCCTCATCTCTAACCCCGGCGATCCATTGGACTACCTGGAAGTGGTGGGAAAGGGCTTGCCATTAGCGCATCCAGCAATCCCCTACATGGCAATTCCCACCACAGCAGGAACCGGTTCGGAAGTCACTCGCAATAGCGTTATCGGCGTGCCAGAAAAGGGCGTAAAAGTCAGTCTTCGCAGCCCATCAATGCTGCCTTGTTGGGCTGTGGTCGATCCAGAACTCACCTACCAGCTTCCCCACCCAATAGCCGCCTACACGGGAATGGATGCCCTAATCCAATGTTTCGAAGTCTATCTGTCCCGTTACGCCAATCCTATAACCGATGGAATCGCTCTAGAGGGACTAGGACGGGCCGCTCGGTCCCTTCGCAAGGTTTGTTCCAATACACTCAATCCGGAAGCCAAAGAAGACATGTGCGTCGCTTCACTTTGTAGCGGCATCGCTCTCGCTAACGCCAAGCTAGGCGCGGTCCATGGATTCGCAGGACCAATCGGGGGGATGATCGACGCTCCTCACGGGGCTCTATGTGCCAGCTTGCTCCTACCCGTTATAAGAATGAACGCCGAGATCGCCAATCGGCGTGATCCCGGCGGGACCATATCCATAAAATTGGATCAAGTGGCCAAAGTTCTGACCGGCAACACGTCTGCAAACGCTCACTACGCGATCGCTTGGATTGACTCTCTCATCAAGGATCTGCCTTTGCAATCGCTTGCCGATCTCGGCTTCCAGTCCTCGCAAATTCCCCAAGCCGTCGAGATGGCGGCAAAATCGAGCAGCATGAAAGGAAACCCCGTCGATCTCGAATTGGCGGATCTGCACGAAATTCTGCAGGAATGCCTAGAAATTCACTAGGAGATGGTCTACTAGTTACTCGCTTTGAAGGTTCTAGTCAGCCTCACCACCCCAAAAACAGTTGGAACGCCTATTAAGCGTTCTCTATTATTACCTCGATCCAATGCAGAAGCTCGCCCTTCCCATATTCGCTGCTCTTCTTACCGTCAGTCTACTTTCGGCTGCGGATAAGCGGCCCAACTTTATCATCATAATGGTCGATGACATGGGATTTGCTGGTCCCAGTATCTCTCCGTACTCGAACCCCAACTACGAGACACCTGGCATGGATAAATTGGCTCGAGAGGGAATGCGATTAACCCCGCTAGCATACAAAAATCCTCAACTTAGCCTGCAATCGCGTGTAGGACCTGGTTTATCCCGCGATAACTTTTAATTCTTATGAATCGCGGCGTAAAATCCACTCCTTCAAGAAAGGAGCGATTCAGAAGTCCACCACCGTTGGGATCGCTAAACTCATTCTGGTGAGTTCTTTGGGAACAAGCAGTATAATTTAACTATTTCAACACCCACGCCAAGCTCTAATCAACCCTCACCCAGTTCACACAGGCCGGGGTTGACACGAAGGTTTCCAGCTTCGCGTCTTCCAACAAGCCTGTCTCTGGATCCACTTTGTAGATCACCAGATTGTCGCCGCCTTGATTGACAATCGCCATCCACTTCCCGGTAGGGTCGATGGAAAAATTCCGAGGGGAACGACCTTTACTGGTTACGTGCCCTTTCGGCGAAAGTGCCCCCTTTTCTCCAACTGCGAATATTGCGATGCTGTTATGGCCACGATTAGACACATACAAATGGTGCTCTTCGGGCGACAGCAATATTTGGGCAGTCGAACTGGGTCCCTTAAATTCCTCGGGTAACGTTGAAACAGTATCAACTATTTTCATACTACCATCGCTCTCATCGATTGACAATAGATCCACTGTCGACGTGATCTCGTTATTCACGTAAGCAAATGATCCTGATGAATGGAATGCCATGTGTCGCGGACCGCTCCCAACCGTAGACTTAAGACGCGAGGCCATCTCCAATTTTCCCGTCACTGGATCGAAGTTATAGTGGACTATGGAATCCTGACCCAGATCGGGAACATAAACATAAGGTTCTCTCGGATGCGTATAGATCGAGTGTGGATGAGCTTCTAATTGCCTAGATTCCACGACGCCACTTCCGCCCACGTGTTTCGCATAGCCCGACTCATCCCCAATTATCCCCGTCGCATCGACAGGATAGGCATGAATACCTCCGCCAGCGTAAGATATCGTGAATACATGTTGGTATATTCCTCGATAATGCACGTAGGCCAATATGGGACTTTTTTCAGCAGGACGGTCGCTAATTTCCTCTAACCCCCCATCATCCTGAATCGCGAAGGATTTCAGAACACCATTATTCTCGCCGGAGCCATCCAGTATGCCTGTACTAAATAAGCGATCGGTATCCGCGTCAATCGCTTGATACGTTGTCTGATTCAGTGGAGCGGCCAAGCTCAATTCCGACAACTTCGGGCCAGTGGAGGAAAAATCCGCAACATATATCCCTTCGCTTTCCGCTTCCGTATAAGTTCCAACATAGATTCGGTAATTGAGTTCTGGTTCGCTGGTTTTCGAACATCCAGAAAGTAGGAATGTCGAAAGGATACCAACCGATGTCGCCAAACGTATCATACAGATGATGGTCTTTATGGAATCGGAACCTGTCAAGAGAGAGGCCAATTTCAGATTGATGAATTTCCTCCCACAC
>DKNL01000153.1:22669-24480 GCA_002474325.1 Opitutales bacterium UBA7389 | reverse complement strand
CTTCCATCAATTTGGACTCTTCCAATCCACTATTCCCATCTAGAGCGGCGAAACTCGATTCCAAAAGCAGGAATCTAGTACGATTTTCGCTACTCCAAAGTGGATCCAGAAGACCGAGGTTTCCGAATAGCCGCTTCGCTTGACCCACTTCGTTCATATCAAGCAAATATCTCACCGTCGTTAGAACTTGCGGCAACAAAGAAACCAAATCGTCGCGTTTAGCGGCAATAAACGTATCCACAGACAAGTCGTACATGCCCTGCAAACTGTAAATGTTCGCCAATTGCAATCGGGTCGCCATGTCTCCCTCGCCCATGGAATGCATCAACTCGAAGACCTGGGCAGCCTTCAAAAATTGTTCAGTCTCGACATAGACATTGGCCAAGAACATTCGGTAAATCCCTCTTTGCGAGTTCCGCTTAAGTAGCTCCTCCAATAGAGGTATCGCTTCCCGTAACCGCTTGCCTGAAATCATAGCCTGGGCCTTGCCTTCAATCCATTCGATATTGTTGGGCTCCAACATGACTGCCGCATTGTAAGCCAACTCGGCAGCCAAAAGGTTACCGACTCTCAGGTGGCTGTAAGCGGCCGTTCCATAAGTATCTGGGCTCGTATCGCCTAATTCGATACTCCGTACCAACGCTTTAACAGCGCCTTCATAATCAGCGTTTCTCGTCCTGAGCATCCCTAGGTTCTTCCAAGCTCGCCTAAACGTGGGGAATTTCTCAATCGCTCGATCATACTCCGCTAATGCATCCTCTAAAGCTCCTCCATTGAAATACAGGTTGGCCAAAATGAAATTGAAAGTAGCAGTAGCCGGTGTCTCTTCGCCGAGCATTCCCTCGAGCATCGACTTGGCGAACTCCGGATTCTCTTCAACCATAGGACCTATCTTCTCCAAAAGCGAAATTTCCAACTCCTGGAGTTCGGGTTCCCTATCCTCCAATACGCCGTAACTGGCAACGAATCGCTTTTGAAACTCCGGACCGTACAAATCCGGCTTTCCCATCTCAACAGCCTCATCTTGGGCCCATAGAGCCAACGGATACAGTGCGAAAACAAAGAAAACAGTTCGGAACTTCATATACTAAATGGCGATGTATTCGTTTTTTCGTATACGAGGACAAATCGAACCCAGCATTTGACCTTTTGGCCATTCTTTCTGGCCGGCTTGAACCTCCAGCGTTTCAAGTCTTTGACAATATGAGGTCGCGCCTCCGGCACAGGGGGATTCAGAACCATTACATGCATCGGCCTCCCCTTTTCATCAATAGACAACTGTACTATCACTCTAGCATCGCCCATCTCCTTCCTCATCCTCGGGGGAAGGCTGGGCATTGGAGAATAGCTTCGAGATGGTATCTGATCGACCTCATCTTTCTCGAATACGATAGCGCCCAAATCGACTTCTACGCTCGGTCGTTGGAAATCGGCAAGGTTTACATCGATCCTATCGGTAATACTCGGAGGCCCGTCGAGGGTCACTTCAATCGGAGAAACATCTAGTTTCACGGGATCTCGCTGCAGAGCGACATCGACCTGAATAGGCACCTGAGAAACTACCTCTTGCTCGACTTTTTCAGGGGGAGGAGGCGGCGGGGGCGGGGGCAAAAACACTTCTACTTTCTCCGCAACCGCTTTTTCGCTCGGCTCGATTTCCCCAAGACGGGAAAGAGACATTCCGGAAAAAAGTATCGCCGTTCCAACTAAAGCCACCGCGATCGCTCGAATCGAATTCGTCGATTTGCTCAAGCTCTTCTCTATCGAACGGGTCGTCATTCCTTGGTGGAAAAATGGATTTCCTTCCCTCC
>DKNL01000153.1:0-22288 GCA_002474325.1 Opitutales bacterium UBA7389 | reverse complement strand
CCGGTCGGCTTGAATGATTATGGGGGCGGCCTCGATTGCCAGGATCCTATGCACGATTGGGCGGACTCGGGCTAGGGAGATCTCTTTACCGCCATGAAAGATTCGCCCAGTCTCTGTAATTGCAATGAGGATACTATTCTTCGGCAAGGGAGTCGAGTTGCTCGCCTCCGGCTTGTCCACATCGATACCCGCTTCCTGTACGAAGACGGTCGTTACAATAAAGAAAATCAGCAAAATAAAGATGCAATCTATCATCGGCGACAAATTGATCTCGGACTCTCCGCCCATTTCTAGATCGGAAATATTCCGTTTCATCCTACCACTGCCTCCTCTCTATGAGTGGCTAGCAATTCCTCATGAGCCATTTCCTGTTGCCGAGTGCTCGCTACCCGTTTAATCCATTGGATAATGAAAATCGCTGGAATCGCCACCATCAATCCCGCCTGGGTCGTAACAAGGGCGAAGCGTACTCCACCAGAAACCTGGGTAGCCGTCTCCTGGGCTCGCTGAGAAAGACTTTCGAAGGTCTCGAGCATACCCATCACCGTTCCCAGCAATCCCATAAGTGGCGCGGCAGCCGCCAGCATGCCAATGAAAGCCACTTGCCTGGAAACCAGTTCGCCAAACTCTCGTCGGCTTTGCGAAAAAGCGATCTCCAAATCCGTCTTGCACGCGCCGGCATCCAGCTCTTCCCGAATTCTCTTCGCGGAAAACCCCTTCACGAAAAATAGCGTTCCAAAAGCAGAGCGGTACAGAATCAGGGATAGAACGATGAGAGCGATCATAACAACACCGCCCTCTCTAATCGAATCCCACGCTTCCAACAAAAGCTGTTCCATCCCCTCTACAATCGTTCGTTAATCGCCAGCTTGCTGACTATCTTCGAAAACTCCGTCGCCGCTAACTCCATCGCCCCTATCCGCTTTTTCGCCAATCTTACGAGTGCTCCGTGGATTATCAACGTTGGGATCGCCACAATCAATCCCAGTTCTGTGGTCACCAAAGCTTCGGAAATGCCAGACGAAAGTGCCTTCGGATCTCCGGAACCGAAAATCGTGATCAGCGTAAACGTCTTGATCATTCCGACTACCGTTCCCAGAAGTCCCATTAAAGGCGTCGCAGCTGCAGTAACCGCCAGCCAAGGCAGAAATCGCTCGAGGCGGGGTTTTCGATGGAGGATAACGCTGATCATGTGGTCCTCCATCAATTCGCGATCCCCAGAGGCGTGGGAAGCTCCTTCCTGCAGCATGTCGCGCATCCAGGGCCGGCTTTCTGAGGCTTCCGCCCTCGCTTCCTCCAACTCTCCCTCGATAGCTTTAGAGGCCACCTTTGTCAGATTTGCAGGGATAGATACGCTAAGAGCAGCAAAATCCCCCAGCTTGACCAACGCCAAAAACAAAGCCAACCCTCCCATTGCCAATATCGCATAACCAACGTAGCCGCCCTTCTCAAGGTGCTCTTGCCAACTGTCGCTGGCCTCTTTCAGAGAAATCGCCTTACCGAGAGACGCGTCCAAAGGCAGGCTGGACTCTCCCGTATCGCTGTAATTCCTCAAAGGGTTTCCGTATTCGCCATCAAATAACACTAACCCTGGCTCCAATGCTCCCGACCGATAACTGAGCATTCCTACAGAATCTCCCGCTAAACCACGGAAATAGGCAGAGGGACCGAATACGATTATATCACCGTTCAGTATTTCGCCAGAGGGGTCAATGGCGTCGCCCAGGAAGATGTAGCCTCCCATCACTAGCTTCAATCGATCGAGGCAGAGCTCAACTGCTTCAGCCCTCTTCTCAATCGCCACTCTAGATCCTGGACCAGCAATCTCGATCGCCTCCCTAAGCGGGGTGAGCTTCGGCGAAAACAGCTGGTCTTCGGCTATCTGAAGACGCCCTTCAAATGTATTCAAATATTGGGCAAATAATCCGGAAACATAATCGTTCTGGGTACGCGTGTCGGCGATACGCATTTGGCGTTCTCTCAAATCGTCCAGAGCTTTTCTCTCCTCGCTATCCCTTGATTTTAACAAAGCCCGATATTCAATCGTCTTGTTTTCGAGCTCATTGATCTTCTCCAACAATGGGATTTTACTTTCGGCGATCTCGTTTTGCAGCACTTCATATTTCCGTAAACTCGCCTCCACTCGCAACTCCATCTCATCAGCTAGCACCGCTATGTCTCTTTCCTGTCCCCAAAGAAAATTGCCGACCGCCAACATAAAAATCCCGCCGAAGGACAGAAGGCGATACAACTCAGCTAATCTACCAATCATTGCTAACCTCCGCTCGTTGCGTTACTTTCCCAGGAACTACTTGCAGCGACGGAGGCCTCAGTTGTTCGTAAACGCGAACTAGCTCTAGAATGGGCCCAACGGCATCCTTTCGCTCCTTCCATTCCCATCCTTCTTTTCCGGGCTGCAATTCCCAGGCGATCGTCCCTTGGGGATCCACAGCATACGCCCTGGCCAGGCCCCAGTACAGCACGGACACCATCACCTCTCGCCCATCATCCAGCTTCCTGGGAACATAGTCGATCGTAACGGTCCGATTGAATTCCTCAATACGCGTGAAGGCGGCGATCAATATTTGAGCTCTCTCTCCCAAGGCCGCCTGTTTGGCGATATCTAGCTTATCCAATGCCGTTTCGAGCTCCGACTTCAGAAAGTCGGGAGACTCCACTCTGATTTGCTCAAACCGGGATTCCAATCCTTCCAGTTTCTCAACATAGAATGAACTCGTCTCCTCCAATTCCGCCAAAGTCGCGTCATGGTTCTGTATCTCCTCCTGACGGATACCGGACACTTCATCGAGATTTTCCAAGCTTTCAGATAACTCACTCAATCCGGCCTCCAGCGCGAGTACGCGCTGTTCCAGAATCCCTTTCTGGGCCTTCCAAGCGTTCCGTTCCTCAGCGACCCGTTTTTCCAGATCCACCCATCGCTCCGTGGCCGCCTCTAGCCGGTCGTAATCGTCCGACCAGACCGTGGAACCACTGCACAGCAGAACTATGAACGTTGTAATTGATACTCCGGACCGAGCCCGGAAGAAACTTAGCGGGGGGGACGTTATCATCTGGTGCGGGTACCGAGCCCAAATAGATCTAGTAAAGCCAAACTGATTGCAAAGATTTCAAAGCGAATCCAGCAGGTCAAGCGAGTTCACTTAAAACAGGCAAAGGTCGCCTTCCACGCAAAGAAACGGAGAAGCGGCTTAAACTATTTCAAAAACTCTCCAAAGGTCGCTGTAGATGCCCAAGCACCCAAATCGGTTATTTTTATTGCTCTCAACCAGCGTAGTCTCCACTGAGAGCGAAAATGGAATTCGATCTCCAAATCGTGAACCGCTACTTTCCCGATCTCACAGAGGCGCAAACACAGCAGCTGAGTAAATTCAGCGAGCTCATAGCCGACTGGAACCAACGGGTGAATCTGATTTCCCGGAACGATATCCAAAACTTGCCTTTGCGGCACATACTTCACTCGCTCGCGATCGCTAAGACCGTGGACTTCCATCCAGGTACTCGGATTCTGGATGTTGGAACGGGAGGCGGTTTTCCCGGCATTCCGCTAGCAATAATCTATCCAGAGTGCCAATTTCAGCTAATCGATTCCGTCGGAAAGAAAATCAAAGCCGTGTCCAATTGCATCGAGTCCCTCGATTTAGGTAATGCCGTCGCCCACCAGGCTCGAGCGGAGACCGTTCGGGATACATTCGACTTCATCGTTGCTCGGGCAGTTACCCAATTACCGAAGTTTCTTGGCTGGATTCGCGATCGCGTTCGGCACCCAAGCGCAAACGCGATGGCAAACGGATTGCTCTACCTGAAAGGCGGAGATCTCTCTGAAGAGTTCTCCGAGTTCCCAGAAACGCCTACCCTGTATCCAATAGTTGACTATTTTGAGTATCCGGAATTCGACAACAAGTTTGTCGTTCACGTTCCCATTGCTTTGAAAACGACATCGTAAATACCTTCCCCGTGCGCCTCAAGATAAGCCTCCCCCCTAATCTAGACGTTTGCGCTCCACGCGATGCAATACCCACGAAAGTGGAAATTTTAGACAAAGGAGGGGTAGCCCATCGGCCGGAAAACATAGCCGAAGCGGAATTCGCGAATCTAGATGAAAAGTCGCGAATCGCAGCGTTCACAATACTGCGTTGGGGCCGAGGATCACTGAGCTCCTTTGTCCAACTGACTCGAAGACAGCTTTCTCAGCTCACGACCATCTTTGCCAGCACTCCAGCCTTTTATTGGGTCAATAGACCTGCGAATCCAATTCCCTGGCAGGGCAACGAACTTGCCAATGTCAGCGAGTTGCTCGTCAATCAATCGCCTCTTGAAACCGAAGCGCTTTCTAAAGCAGGACTGAAGCAAACTAAAAAACGCTCGGAGACGGACAAAACCTTCGACGGCGCCCCAATGCTCGTCGACGGTTCCACCCATTTCTTGGCTATCATGCTGCCTTCCCGTGAACACCCCTTATACCCGGAAATGAGGGAGCTGCTTAAACAGTATCGCTTCAAGCTCGAGCCGAGTAACCGCAGATGGTGGCTACGTGACAAGCATCAAACCCTTAATTTCCTCAGTGCCCATTGGGAAGACCTTAAAACCCGCTACAACGCTGACTTCACCGACAACTTCCAGTCTCGAACAAGCGATATCAAGGAAATCGAGTTCAAAGTCAAAGCCGAGGAGGAGGCAGACGGTTACCTGGTCTCTTTCTCCATGGTTGCACCTGGAGCCGAAGAGACCGCTCTGAATCAGTGCATGGCGTCGCTTGGGGGCTATGTGGACACTGGAAAGGAAATGTATCTCCTTAGTAAGGACAAGCTCAAGAAGTACGAGAACCTACAAAAGACCCTATCCATATCGCCAACCACTCACTTACTTCATCGAGGAAGCTTTCACGTCCCCATATCGCGTTTACCGGAAGTCGAAAAGGATCTGCTTGAAAGCATTCCTAACTTCAAACCGCCGGAAACCTGGAGGGCCCGCTCTGCCGCCCTTAATGATGTAAGCCAGTTGCCGCCCCCGCCGGTAGATGAAAGGTTGCAGCAACTTCTTCGGGACTACCAGAAGATCGGCGTTTCCTGGATGCTACACCTCTTTCGCAATCGCCTTGGAGGAATCTTAGCCGATGAGATGGGGCTCGGAAAAACCGTGCAGGCTCTGGCTCTAGTTTCCCTATTGAAGAGATCGTGGTCCTCAAATTCTAGGGACAGTAGAAAACGCCAAAACCTTGAAAAGAGCAGCCCCAACCCGTCTCTAGTCGTTTGTCCAGCATCGCTCGTAGAAAATTGGAGGCGTGAAACAGAATCCCATTGCCCAGAGCTGAACGTGTTTACGAATCACCGAGAACGACGTATTTCCCAGCTCGATACGCTTTCTGAAATCGACCTCGTCATAACATCTTACGGCACCTTGATTCGCGACCTTCCTCAATTCGAGCCCATAGAATTCCGCTGCATCATCGCAGACGAAGCGCAGCATATAAAAAACCGACGAACACAGAACGCCAAAGCCCTAGCTGGCTTGTCGTCCCTCGGAAGATTTCTTCTCACTGGAACGCCCATAGAAAACAGCGTGCAAGATCTGGTCTCATTGCTAGATTTCATATTGCCCGGCAGTCCTCACGCCATACCAAAAGATGCTCGCGGCGAAGAGCGCAGGTGGCACGAAAAGCGTGTTCTCCGTCAAGCTGGACCCTACATTCTGAGACGGAAAAAATCCGAGGTCGCCTCTGAACTGCCAGACAAAATCGAGCAAACGCTATTCGTAGATATGTCGCCCGAACAAAGGTGCTTCTACGATAAGACTAAACTAGCTGCAGAGACGGAAATAACGGCGCTGGAAAGGAGCGGAACTAGCGAAGGTGCGTTACGCATGAAAACTCTAACTCAGCTTCTCCGTCTTCGACAGATTTGTTGCGATCCCCGCTTGCTCGACAAGCAGAGAGACCCGGGAGAGTCCGCAAAACGGTCGAGCTTCCTTGAGCTGGTAGAAGAGTCCATCGACGGCGGTCATCGCGTGCTTGTGTTTTCCCAGTTCGTTTCCCTCTTGGCCCTCCTGCGGGCAGAGTTGGACGAACAGGAAATCTCGTATGCCTACATCGATGGGTCGACTCGAGATAGGATGGTTCAAGTGGATAGATTCCAAAACGATGAGTCGATACCCCTGTTCCTAATATCACTCAAAGCTGGCGGTGTCGGGCTAAACCTGACCGGCGCCGATACGATCATCCACTACGACCCCTGGTGGAACCCGGCTGCCGAAGCTCAAGCCACCGACCGAGCCCATCGGATCGGACAAACGAAAATCGTTACCAGCTACAGATTCATCGCCGCGAATTCGGTAGAGGAAAAAGTACTGCAAATGCAGGATCGCAAACGAAAGCTCCTCAGAGACGTTTTCGAAGCTAGCGAGGCCGCTAACTCCCAAATTAGCCTGGGAGACCTCAAAGAACTGCTGGCCTAGACCAAGCTTGTCAGCCCGTCGAGGATCTCTCATCCAAACCCAGCTAAACTTTGGGGGCCAACCACATTTATTCGTTTCGCAGCACCCTATTCTATTGAAACGAACAACCAGCCGGATACAAGACATTGAAGATCGTCGGCGAAGACATGCCGGAGATACTGACCTTCACCAATCGCTTAGGGAAATTCGTCGTAACAGGATTAAAGCCCGGCACATACAAAATAAAGGTCGCGAGAATCGACGAGTGGGACCAATTAGAGGTAAACGGAGCAGAAAAACATGTTTTCTCCGAAATGGTCCTTCTAACGGATCCCCTAGACGGCTATCGAAAGCTTAGTCAAGCCAGCCTGGACCGAACGCTATTCCAAACGTAAATGATCAACGCTAACCAGATAAAGCCAAACGCGAAAAGCCTGACTGACCCAAAGGGCTCCTTGTAAACGAATACGGCGATTCCTAGCGCCATGCTCGGCATGATGTACTGCAATAAGCCCATTGTCGTCAGAGACACCCGCTTCACGGCGTAACTGTAAAGCAATAGTGGAATCATGGTCACAATCCCAGTAGAAGCTATGAGAACATCGTAACGATATCCCAAGGTTCCCCAGGCCAATTCGCCCTGTTTTCCATACCAAAAAAGCGCAATGGCCGCTGATGGAGCCAATATTGTCATCTCCATGCCCAAGCTGGAAAACACGCCCAGGCCAATTCGCTTTTTCAGCATGCTATAAGTCCCCCAGGTCAAGGCGATACCCGTAGCGATATAAGGAAAATCGTCTAGCTCCCAGGCTAATCTGGATACCCCTATCATAGCTAATCCGATCGAAAGCAATTGAACTCCGTTCAGCTTTTCATTTTCAATTAATCGACCCCAAAATATCGATACGAATGGACAAAGAAAGTAGCCGAGACTGGCATCCGTAATCCGATCGTTGGTAACTCCATATACAAATAGATACCAATTCATGGCAAGCAAAGCCGCTCCCAGTAAGTGGATCCTAAATACTCGGCCGCTTCTAAGCCCCTGCCAATATTCCTTTAGATTACCACGAATAGCCATCAAAGCGAAAACGATCAGCAAGGTCCAAAGCACCCGGTGCATCAAAAGCTCTTGCGATTCAACCTTATCGAGCATTGTCCAGTAGACCACTATCAGGCCCCAAAAGACGTAGCAAGAAACTGCCGCTAATTGACCCATCTGCCAAACAATCGCAGGAAATTCGATTCTACGATCTTCCTGAATTCTATCGAATTCATTCCAAGCAATTCGGCGGCGAATTCATAGATGCCAATAAGATTGCTCGGAACATTAGCCCCATTATTCAAACGTTCTGGGCACACGGATCCAGGCCCAAGCATGTCAGGGCAATCGGTCTCGACCAACACTCGATCCAAAGGCGCCGCTCTGAAAGCCTCCCGCTTGCTTTTCTTATCTTCTGAAGCGAAGTATCCCGATATCGAGAAATAGGCTCCGATATCCAAAAATCGCGGAACCATCTCGACAGGCCCTCCATAAGAATGAAGGAGAAATCCGGCATCTAGCGGCCCTTCTTCTTGTAAAATCTCCAGCAGCAATCCCCAAGCCCTTAAGCAGTGGATCGTTACTGGTATTTTTTTTCGTTTCGCCAGCATAAGCTGGGAGACAAAGGCCGACTTTTGAAGTTCAATATCGTAGTCTTGTACCCAGCGATCTAGACCAATTTCGCCAATTGGGGCCAGGCTTTGATCAAGCAAATTCTCAAGTTCGCTGATAGCGTCCCCATAAGTATCATCGACAAACCAAGGATGCAACCCAAAAGAAGGAATGACGTATCCAAATTTTGACGCCAATTTGGCAACGTCGTTCCAATCTTCGGGCTTTGTACCGTTGACAACCGCCTTGCGAATTCCAAACCCCTCAACCGTTTCGCCATAATCGGCAAACCATGAGTTCATGCGAGCGTCTTGATAATGACAATGCACATCGTAGAACGGACCCAATTCTATTTGTTCATCAGTTCGAATAAAATCAGCCGGCATAACGAAGATAAGCGAAATTACCAATTCCCGAAGCGACAAACGCCAGGTCCGACCCAAATACATTGAAAAAGCTAAAAGAAGCGGTGTTCAATGCTCCGCTTTCTAGCAAAGTAGCCGCCCAAGCGAACGGCCGGGGAACGATTACGTGAGTCAAGAATCGATTGGGCTCAGTTCGAGAAATCTCTCGGAAGTCAATTTCCATTGTCCGTTTTAGGCACCTTTCGACGGACCGTTCAATCTGCAATTCCGATATGGTTACCATTTTCCCTCGTTAATGAGCAAATCTCTCTTATCCTAAATGGGGAACATTCAACGGGCTTGACCTAATTCTCCAAATCATTTGAATCAGGTATTCTCAAGTGCCGAATCCGTGAATAGCTGAAACTTTCCCTTCCTCGTTTCAGCGGTCGCCTATTTCATGGAGGCCTCTGTTCTAGTTTCCCGCAGGGCTTTACTAACGAGCTGTGGTTAACCCATTAGGGACATCATTGTTCTTCGATCCGCGATCTGCTCTTATGAAGAGCCATAAGCCAATTCCCTGATACAAGAAATTAGGTGCCCAAAACAACAAGTCTGGTCGGTATTCATGCATGCCGTCCATCCAGCTAACAGCCATCATCATTACGTAATAGCCTAAAGCCAATCCGATCGCCAAAAAGAGATTAGCTGAAGTTTCCTTGCGGGAAGCCTGAATTCCAAGCGGCACCCCAATTAAGGCAAATGATAAGACTGAAAATCCCATGGCGAATTTCTCGTGGAACGCCATCTTAGCCCTATGAAAGCGCACGGTGGCCTCTTCACGTTCCTCTGGGCTGGCCGATTCCATCTTGGCCCGGGCATCCGCTTCCACTTCCTGAAGTTCCTTGAAGGTCATCCACTTCAGTTTCTTTTGGAACGTAACCCTGCCGAATATCTCATCAAGAGATAAAACCATGCTGGTCGATTCAAAGGAAAGAGCCGCTCGAATTTTTCTAAAGTCTTCTGGCGAATCGGGATCTCTGGCCTCGAAAGATCCTCGATATGGAATCAGAACAAGCGTGTTCTCTTCTTGATTGTATCGCACCTCGCCAGACTCGGCCCGAGTAAATCGCTTGGCTCGATTTTCCCCATCCAGCTCCCAAATCCAAAGGTCTTTTAATTGGTCGCCGTCTTTCTCGCCCACATAGATGACTAGTCCGGAAAAACCTCGGACGAATGTCTTTTCCTGAATGAAAGACAACGGATTCTTCTGGATAATCGCTTCCTTCTCTTGCCGAAAAGACGCCATCGCTCTTGGACCATAGTAAAAATTGACAAACAAGGAAGCAAACGTACCTAGTATTGAAAATACAATTACCGAACTAGACAGCCTGAAAATCCCTACCCCGGAGGATCTCAAAGCCGTGATTTCGCTTTGGGCAGACAGGCGCCCCATCGTCAAGAGAATGCCGGTCAGAAGTCCGACGGGCAAAGCGTATACCAGCAAATCAGGAAAGCGCAATTGAACTAGCCTGAGGAAAATCGGGATTGTCAAATGCCCTTCGGCCAGCAAATCGAGCATATCCTTGACGACCGCTCCAGTCATCAAGAGGAACGCGAACATAGCGACCGCACCCATACTAGTTACAAAGGCGCCCCGCAAAATATACCGATGAATCAGGCTCAAGAAATTTAAGATTCGCGCACATCCGAACTTGTTCAAGCTAGAAGTCCAGATCCAATCCCTTGAATTTACGGCTTCATCTCAGATCTAGACAAACGGCTCGCTCTACACCATTGGAAGAATAGTTAAGCATCAGAATGAAATTCGCTCCGGCAAAACCGCCTATCTACGGCCAGACTTTATCCGCCCTTCAGCATTGGCTGCAGAACGCGGGCGAGCCAGCGTTTAGAGCAGAGCAAATCATGCAATGGCTCTACAAAAAGCGAGCCAACCACTGGGAAGAGATGACCAATCTTCCGCAAAAGCTTCGCACCACCCTCGATGCATCCTTCGACATCGCCCCAACGAAACACCTTCTAGATAAGCAATCAGCGGACTCCACCGAGAAACTATTGCTGCAAATGGGCGATGCATCCCTCGTCGAAACGGTCGTCATTAGAGCACCTCAAATAGGCGTTGGTCTAACCAAGTCTCGCAAAACCATCTGCATCTCCACTCAAGTTGGCTGCGCCTATGGCTGCAAATTCTGCGCATCCGGACTTTCTGGATGGAAACGCGACCTCAACGCCGGGGAGATCGTCTCACAGCTAATACAAGTATGCCAACAGGAAGATACTTCGACACCGCGAGCTGACCAATCGATCGCCTCTTTTGACAATATCGTCGTCATGGGCATGGGAGAGCCCCTAGCCAACTACGAAAACCTTCTTGAGGCCTTGCGAATTGTGAACGCACCTTGGGGCCTCAATTTCGGAGCCCGTCGCATCACCGTTTCTACCTCAGGGATTGTTCCTAAGATTCTCGAGCTAGCAAAAGAACCGGAGCAGTTTCGACTGGCGATTAGCTTGCACGGAGCGACTAATGACGTTCGCGACGCCATAATGCCGATAAATAAGCGATACCCACTAGAGACGCTGCTCCCCGCCATAAAAGAATACGGAAACTCCAAAGGACGAATGATCACTTTGGAATTCATCCTCATAGATTCCGTCAACGACACACTGCGTCAGGCAGATGCCCTCGCCAAAATCGCCACGGATCTCGGCGCCCACATAAATTTGATACCCTATAATGCCGTTCCCGGCATGGACTGGAAAAGACCGAGTATCGATCGACAAGACCGATTCCACAATCGATTGAAGAACAAAGGAGCCAACGCGACCATTCGCAGGGAGAAGGGGCATGACATCGCAGCCGCTTGCGGACAACTAAAGTTGCAAACCGAATCAGCAGCATAGCCAAGGGAAAACTACCCCGGCAAATATCGCATTGACATCCTGGGCTAATTTTACATATCAATATATACAGATATGTTGATGTATGCGTGAGCAAAGGCCCATTATAGAGCTACTGGCCAAAGATGGGCCTGTGCTGTCTGTTGAATTCTTTCCTCCTAAGTCACAAGAAGGCGTAGATACGCTCGTAGCCGCTGCTACTCGAATAGCATCTCGAAAGCCAGACTTCGTTTCCGTGACCTACGGATCGGGAGGTAGCACTCGCGACCTTTCAGTAGCCGTCAGCCAGCGAATGAAAAATGACATTGACCTACAGGTGATGCCTCACCTGACCTGTGTCGGCTCGACGAAGGAGGAGCTAAAGACAATTATTGATCGATTCCACCGGGACGGCTATCGCAACATTATGGCTCTTCGCGGTGATCCTCCGGAAGGGCAAGAGGCATTCGTGCACACCGAAGGGGGATTCTCCTATGCGTCTGATCTGGTCGCTTTCATCAAGTCCCGCCATCCGGACATCTGTCTTGGGATCGCCGGCTATCCAGAAAAACATCCCGAAGCCCCTTCAATGGAATCGGACCTGGAGGCTCTAAAAATTAAGGCTGACGCTGGAGGCTCTTTCATCACGACGCAGTTATTCTTTGATAACTCGTTGTTCTTTAAATACGCGGAGAAGGTACGGTCACGCGGTATCCAGATTCCCATTGTACCAGGCATCATGCCGGTTCTATCACTAAAGCAGATCAAGCGTATCACTCAGCTTTGCCAATCGAGATTACCCCATCCTCTCGAATCCCAGCTGAGCAATGTCGAATCCGATCCAGAAGCCGTCCGCCAGGTGGGAGTCGAATGGGCCTCCGCCCAAATAGAAGGCCTCCTAGCCAATGGTGTTCCCGGCATACACATCTATGCTCTCAATATAGCCCGCTCCGCTATCGAGCTAATCGATACTGCCAGGTTTGCTTCGCGCTAGCTTGCTAGCTTGAGAGAGAAATAGTGAAATAGGTAAGAGTACTTAGCCAGTCTTTTAGACAATTAGGACTAAGTTCCTTTCTGGATATTGATCCGACTCGAATTGCCTCAATCGCAAGTGGCAATCCGATAAGAGCTCCAGTAGCTTCGCTTCTCCAATAACGGCATAAAAAGACCTTGGTCTATACAAGGACTTGAATGCTCGGCAGGGGGTTTGGCTGCCCAGCAGTTAAGATAAAAAGATAAGGACGCCTCCGGATGTCGAAGTTTGGCCCGACGAACGATATCTTGAAAGAGATAAAATCCTTAGGGTTCCTAGCTAGATTCCCTCAGCAATTCGACGAACCTACCGCTAAATCCACACCCGATCTCCAACACCCTACCTCCATCAGATACGATTCACAACGCCTTTCGATGAGCTTCAAGTCCCTTCTCCCGATTGAATCGATCGCCATCAAAAATTCGGCGTTCTTGTCATAAGCTTTGCCGATATCACTCGGCGTCATCCCCCGGCAAACACAACTTGGAATCCCGCCGATTCCAGCACTAGCTTAACCTCCTCCCGCTTATCTCCTTGAATTTCGATGCAGCCTCCTTTGAGGGATCCACCAACACCACATCGCTTTTGGATCAACTGCTTCAGTGACTTCTTCTCGCTCTCGGCAATTCCTTTAAAATTTTTGGCGACGGTCATCCAACTGCTCCCACCTGCCGATCGCTGCCGAATGACATCTACTCGGCCGCGATTCTTTTTCTCTATCGCTTTAACGGCTGTCGGTGGATCGATTGGACCTCCAGCAGGAGGTTTGGATAGCCCCGAGGTGTCTAGAGAGCCAAACGGATTGCTTACCAAGTTAGATCCGCTCGCATTCACCGAAACTCGATTTCGTTTCTTGCCCATCGATCCTCACGAATTCTCTCAACCAGTTGATGAGTCTTCTAGATAGCGGAGCGCTTTTTCGTAACTCCGCCGCGACAGGTAGTGAACCAACTGGGCATCGAGCTCGTTCTTTCGCGCCCCCAAAATACCGTCTATTGTCAAAAGAGAATCGGAAATACCCTTACCCTCCGACCGATCGATCGCTCCAATCATTCGTCGCAGCGCTGCTTTTAATTCATCTTCCACCATAGCTATTCAAACAAACACAGAATTATGAACAAATATTTCCCGATGGCCAATTCTTTATGCCCAAAACAATGGCGCTTTTCCTTTACTCCCAACTTTCACGCACCTATCAAATTGGCATCAACGATAGAACGTCCAGGGCAATCGGCCTCAACCGCCACGCTAGCGTTTTTAGATACCATTGAAGTCGAAAAATCGTTATCGATACACAAAAACGAACTTGGTACGCTTCTGCAACATACCCTATCAAAGCAACTAGACGCTTGAAAGAAAGTCTAAAACCGAATCATTAAATGCCGACTGAAGTAAAGATCCCTCGCCTGGGAGAATCTATCACAGGTGGCATAATCGCCGCTTGGTACGTCGATAATGGGGCATTCGTTGAAGAAGATCAGATCATTTACGAGCTGGAAACCGACAAAATAACTTCTGAAGGCCTTGCCGAAGCGTCGGGTACGATCGAACTGAAAGTCGGTGAGGGAGTCGAGCTGAAAATCGGCCAGATCGTTGCCGTAATATACGAGTCCACCGATGAGTCTGAGACGCCGAGAGAGTCGGTAGCCGATGAAAGAACTCCCAAGGACTATGCTCCTTCATCGGTCGAGAACGAGCCAGAGAAAACCGCAAGGGAGCCAGGAAAAACCGCCGAACGGTCGACGCCTATTGAGAAGCCTACTCGAATTTCCCAACCCGCCAAATCAGAGGGTAGAGCCACTCGGAAGCGGATGATTCCGCTACACCAGAATATTTCTAAAAGGCTGGCCAATATTCAGCAAGAAACTGCCATGCAGACGACTTTCAACGAAGTCGACCTTTCTTCTATAAAAGCATTGCGAGCCGAATGCCAAGAAGCCTTCCAAGAAAAGCATGGAATTAAATTGGGATTCATGTCCTTTTTCGTAAAGGCCGTCGTCGGGGCTCTACAGCAAAATACCACTATCAACGCTTTCATTGACGGTTCCGAAATTATCGAAAACCAATATTTCGACATCGGAATACCTGTATCCACTAAAAAAGGACTGTTCGTTCCAGTCTTACGGAATTGCAACGAACTCGGTCTCGCCGACATCGAAAAGAAAATTAAGGCCTACGCAGATAAGGCTCGATCTGGTAAGATCGCCCTGGAGGACCTACAAGGCGGGGTCTTCACCATCACCAACGGAGGCGTACTCGGCTCCATGCTTTCCACCCCCATTCTGAATCCTCCGCAAAACGCCATCCTGGGCATGCATACAATCCAGGATCGCCCCGTTGCGATAGAGGGGAAAGTAGAAATTAGACCGATGATGTATTTGGCGTTATCCTTCGATCACCGAATTGTCGATGAGCGAGAAGCGGTAACCTTCTTGATAAAAGTGAGGGAAACGCTCGAAAAACCAGTGTGCCTGCTTCTGGAGATCTAAGAACGAGTCAAGCATTGCCGAAACATAGGGCTGGCGTTTGCGCCATACCCCGAATGGAATTCAGCACCTAACACACGCTACCCTTTGCAAGCGAAAGCCCTGTATTAGAATTAATACGGATTTACCAAAAATCATCAAGTGGTATCGCACTAATCGATGCCGACGTACTAAATCGAGCGTCAACTCCTCGTATCCGGATAGCTGCCCAGCCATTTGACGAATGGGCAGGCCCCCTTCAATTCCGATACCGCTTCCGCGACAGACTTTTCTTCGTAGTGACCATTTACGTCGACAAAGAAGCAGTATTCCCACGCGATTTTGCCGCTCGGCCGCGACTCGATCTTGCTCAAATTTAGTCCCCTTTTCGCGAATACCATCAAGGCGTTCTCTAGTGCGCCGACTTCATCTTTTATGGACACCAGAAAGCTACTCTTGTACTTCATTTCCGGTATATAGCCGCTCGACTGCTTGCCGATAACTAGAAATCTTGTCGAGTTATCCGAACGATCCTGGATATTGGCTTCAACAACCGGCACGCCATACAAGTCTGCCGCCAACGAACTGGCGATCGCCGCGCAATCGGGATTTTCCGAGGCAATCTTGACCGCCTTTGTCGTGCTTTCGCAATTGTGGAGCGAAGCCTTAGGCATGTGAGCGTGCAGCCAATCACGGCATTGCAGGATCCCCTGGTCCTTCGAGTAGACTTTCTTGATCTCTTCTATTGGGGATCGAGAGATTAGGTTCTGGGTTATGGTCAGATAAATCTGAGCACAGATCTTTACCTCCGAATCGAAGAACATGTCCATCGAATCAAGCACTGAGCCACCGGTAGAGTTCTCAATGGGAATCACACCGTAGTCAGCCTCTCCTTTCGCTACTGTATGAAAAACGTCTGGAATCGCAGGTGTCGCTAAATAGTCGATACTCTGGCCGAATTTTTTCACCGCCGCTTGATGAGTAAAGGTTGCTTCCGGGCCAAGATAGGCAATCAACATCGGTTTCTCCAGGGCTATAGCGGCCGACATGACTTCACGATAAATCGCCCGAATTGCTGCGTTGTCTAAGGGCCCCTGATTTAAGGCTTCCAATTTCTTGAGAACCTGTTCTTCCCGGCTAGCGACATAAATTTCCCCGCCCTTCTCTCGTTTGATCCGGCCGATCTCCGCCGCGCAGCGAACCCGCTCATTGAGAAACTGCAGGATCTGTTCGTCCAGTTCGTCTATCCGCTTCCTCTGATCGTCCAGGCTCATGAACTAGACTGCTGCCCGATTTTCATCTTCATCAGACGCCTCGACATCCGTATCGGATTGGGAAGTCTCATCGTCCGCATCGGGATCCGTTTCATCTCCCTCATTCCGTTCACCTTCAGGGAGGCCCATCTCTTTTTCCGTCACTTTGCCGTGATTAGAAACTTCGTGTAGCCACTCATCGATCTGGCGTGGTGAGAGGATATCCGAAGAAGGAAGCTCTTCAATCGTGCGAACTCCCACGAATTCCAAAAAGGCTTCGCTCGTCCCGTACTGAATTGGTCGACCGGGCAGATTCGCCCTGCCAACTATTTGAATGAGATCCCTTTCGAGCAATCGGCTCAATGCGTTGTCGATCGATACGCCCCGAATCTTCTCTACTTCCGAGCGGATAACTGGCTGCCGATAAGCGATAACGGCCATCGTCTCTAGGGCTGACTGCGTCAACTTCAAAGGTCTCGGTTCGTCCCTGAGCAAGCGTATCCACTCGCCCACAGCGGGAGCGGAAACGAATGTCCAACCATTGTGACGCTCCACCAGACGATAAACCTCTTTGCGATCTTCGAGTTCGGCCGCGATTCGATCAATTGACTCCCGAATTTGTCCTGCAGTTACCAACGATGGCACCTCGGATGTAGGCATACCATCCGCCTCCAGGAAAGGTTGCTCGACACTATTATCCTCTTCGTCTTCCAGCGCAGCGGACTCCATTTCCGGCAGCAATTCCGCCTGCTCATGGAATTTAGTAAAAACTTTTTGGATATCTTTAACGCAAAGCGGACCCGACGCGCCGAAAAGGAGCGCTTTCAATACTCTGTCTAAGCTGAATGCCATTAAATAGTTCTGATTCAAAAAAGGCGCGATTCGCCGCGGGGAATGACTTGATCGCAAGGAAAAGCTCTGTTGTAAAGGGTCTCTTTTTTCAAAATGGACCAATCAGGAAGGAACAATCCCGCTCGGTCTGATTGGAAAAGCAAGGCAACATTCTAGCGTACAAGAAAATAAGTGAGTACTGAAAAAGACACATCCCGCAGGCCCTATTCATCAGTGGTCGTAGACGGAAACGATAGGGCCGGGGCTCGGTCCATGCTGCGAGCGGTCGGATTTTCCGATGAAGACTTCGCTAAGCCACAGATTGCGATCGCCTCGACCGGAAGCGACCTGACGCCTTGCAACATGCACATTGACGAGCTCGCTACCCATGCGACCCGGGGAGCCAATGATGCCGGGGGCAAATCTGTAAATTTTAGCACTATCACTATTTCCGATGGGATCAGCATGGGCACCAAAGGCATGCGCTACAGCCTGGTTTCCCGGGAAGTCATTGCCGATAGCATCGAAACCGTCGTAGCTGGAGAAGGCATGGACGGACTCGTCGCCATCGGTGGATGCGACAAAAACATGCCTGGTTGCATGATGGCTATTGCTCGTCTCGATCGACCTGCAGTCTTCGTCTACGGCGGTAGCATATTGCCTGGAATTCACCGAGAAAAGCCGGTCGACATTGTCAGCGTTTACGAGGCGGTTGGACGCCATGCCCGTGGCGATATCAATGACAAAGAGCTTAAGGAAATTGAGTCTTGTGCCATTCCCGGCGCTGGTTCCTGCGGCGGCATGTATACTGCCAATTCTATGGCGAGCGCAATCGAAGTTCTCGGCATGAGTCTACCAGGAAGCAGTGCCCAACTAGCGATTAGCAACGAAAAGCGGGATGATTGCTATAATGCCGGGAAGGCAGTGCAACGATTGGTGGAACAGAATATACGTCCCAGCGACATTCTTTCGCGGAAGTCATTTGAGAATGCTATCACCACCTGCATAGCGCTGGGAGGATCCACAAATATCGTGCTCCACCTGCTAGCCATAGCTCATTGCGCCGATATCGACATCACCATAGACGATTTCGAGCGCCTCGGGGAGAAAGTGCCTCTTCTCTGCGACGTAAAGCCATTCGGGAAGTACAATATGTCGCACTTGATCCGGATCGGCGGAATCCAACCTATGATGAAGCTGCTACTTGATCGCGGTATGCTGCACCCCGATTGTTTGACCGTTACGGGTAAGACTATCGCGGAAAACCTGAACGTCGTCGGACCATACCCAAAGGATCAGGAAATAGTGCACGACTGGGACGACCCCATCAAGGAGACGAGCCATTTGCGAGTATTGAAAGGTAATCTTGCCCCTACTGGAGGCATCGGAAAGATCACCGGTAAAGAAGGGGTCTACTTCAAAGGAACGGCAAAAGTCTACGAAGGCGAGGAAGAGGCTCTCCAAGGAATTCTGCGCGGGGATGTGGTCAAGGGCGATGTAGTGGTCATACGCAACGAAGGCCCCGTAGGCGGACCAGGCATGCGGGAAATGCTATCGCCAACGTCCGCAGTTGCAGGACGAGGACTGATCAATGACGTAGCTCTCATCACCGACGGGCGATTTTCTGGAGGAAGTCATGGATTCGATGTTGGCCATATCACTCCAGAGGCCGCATGCGGAGGTCCGATTGGCATCGTTCAATCTGGTGACGAGATTGAAATCGACGCGGTGAAGAATACGATCTCTCTCAATATCCGAGATTCTGAATACGAAAGCCGAATGGCTGCTTACGAGCCCAAAGGGCCTGGGGAAACCAGAGGGGTCCTCGGCAAATATGCTAAACTGGTAGCATCCGCTTCCGAAGGAGCAGTCACCGACAAATAGTCCATTTCCAACCGCTAACTTCACTATGACTTGGGAACGCTACACCCAATTCGCCTTCGATTTTCCTGAAGCGAACCTGAATATCGACTTAAGCCGAACCGAATTAACCGAGTCGGACTTTGAGAATTTAGAAAGCAATTTCGAGAAGGCCTTCGCGCACATGGATGCCCTCGAAAAGGGAGCGATAGCCAATCCAGATGAAGAGCGCATGGTAGGCCACTACTGGCTTCGCGACCCGGATAAGGCTCCCAGCCCCGAGATTTCTGAGGAAATCGCATCAACGGTCGAACGCATCGGGCAATTCGCTGCTCGCGTTCATTCAGGAGAACTTTCAGGAAGCCAAGGCGTTTTTACGGACGTCCTGGTTATCGGTATCGGAGGTTCCGCCCTAGGCCCCCAGTTTATAGCCCATGCCCTAGAAAACCCAAGTTCGGACAAAGCCCGTATCCACTTTTTTGACAACACCGATCCAGATGGAATCGATCTCACGCTCGAGGTCATCGGCGACAACCTTGGACGTACGCTTTGCCTGGTCGTCTCCAAATCAGGAGGAACTGCAGAAACTCGAAACGGCATGCTGGAAGCGAAGGCCGCCTATGAAAAGGCTGGTTTCGCCTTCTCGGATCATGCTGTCGCCATTACCGGAGTAGGCAGTAAGCTCGACCAAACCGCTCAGGCCGAAAACTGGATAGAACGCTTTCCCATGTGGGATTGGGTCGGAGGGCGCACATCCGTACTAGGACCCGTCGGCCTCGTCCCAGCAGCCGTTCAGGGCATCGATATAGACGCGCTTCTAGCAGGAGCCCGATCAATGGACGCCATCACAAGGAAAAACCAAATTAAGGAAAACCCATCGGCTTTGCTTGCCTTGGGTTGGCACAAGGAAACGAACGGATCAGGCGCGAAGGATATGGTCGTTCTTCCGTACAAAGACCGTCTATTGCTCTTTTCTCGATACCTCCAGCAGCTTATTATGGAGAGCCTCGGCAAAGAGAGGGATCTTGACGGTCATGTCGTTAACCAAGGTATTGCCGTCTACGGAAATAAAGGTTCAACCGATCAGCACGCTTACGTTCAGCAGTTGCGGGATGGTGTATCCAATTTCTTCGTTACTTTCATCGAGGTACTGGAAGATCGGAACGGGGAATCCATCGATGTCGAGGACGGCGTAACTTCAGGCGACTATTTGCACGGCTTCTACATGGGTACTCGCGACGCACTGAGCGAAAAAGACCGGAATTCGATCACGATTACCACAGAACGCATCTCGACCGAATCGATTTCAGGATTGATCGCTCTCTATGAACGCGCTGTTGGTCTCTACGCCGCACTCATCGGAATAAACGCCTATAACCAGCCTGGCGTCGAAGCAGGCAAAAAGGCTGCGGGCAAAGCGATTGATCTCAGCCTCGAAATTATGAAGGCATTGAACAGAGCAGATGGAGAGGCATTGGATGCCCCTTCGCTCGCAACTCGAATCGGCCAGCCAGAAAAAGCGGAGCTAGTTTACAAACTAGCAAATCATTTGGTCGCCAACGGTAAAAAGGGAATCGCGAAATCCCGCAGCGAAATCTGGTACCGTTCAACGTTCTCTATCTCGAAATGAGCTTTTAGCGGATCTCCGTCCGAAATAGACGCGTTATTGCCTTTTCGACACAAGTTCCTATCCGAACTCACTCATTAGGCGTTTGAGCCCCTATTCTATAATGAATTTCCTTTCAGTATTGGCAGTCATCAGGCCTATCGCATCCGACGGGTTTTAATTCCTTAATCTCCTGGCAAATAACAACTTGCATCAGAATATTAAAAACTAACACCTAACTTTAAACGACGTAATCGACGAATATTGAGCAAAGCTCTAAGATCGATAATCTACACTCACGACCTCGAAAGTCCAACCAGTCGCTTAAGAAAGCCTGCCCCAACATCACCACTATTACGGCTCGATCCAATCAATTAAAGTGGGAAAACGGCCGGTTTCCGGATGAGCTGGTTATGTGCCTGAATAAAGAGGAATCGTTGCAAAACGCCCTTGCTGACCTGAAAAAAGAGATGACCGAGCCGCACGCTAGCTCGATCAGCCTAGATAAAGCCACCTAGTACGAACAGGAAATCGCCTCGCTTAGGGCGAGGATCCTATAACTAAAAAATTCGCAGGTGACTAAAACAAATGTCTCTTTTTCAGATACTTATAGAAACCTGGATTCAGCCCCAGGCTGATAGAATGGACAAATTCTCACCGCTGGTCCCAAATTATCCTTTGTCGTAATAAATCTCGGCTACACCAGTGCCGTGCGACTGGATTATTTGCTGGAGATCCAAAGAGACGGGAAACTCGCAGTCAATATTCAGTTCACTGAAGTAAAGGAAAACTTGAGCATCACTCAAATCTTGCCAGAGTCTACGGAAGTCCACCCGGAAACGGGCGATATTGTAATAAATTGGAAATTTATAACTAATGAAGAAACTACTCTCACTATTCTTGGCAATCGCGATTCTCGGCTTGAACTTTATCTTCACCGGCTGCACCGAAGTAGACGAGTCCACCATTCCATGGAGCCGACCCAAAGACTGGGAAGGTGGCGTTCCTGGGATGGGAGCTACCAGCCGCTAAGAAATTGACGATCAGCGTACTGATTCCCCATGCCTAAGCCCGAGGGATTGAGTGCCTCAAACGCCTCGCTAAACCCCGAGCCGGGATCGCTCTATGTTGTGGCCACGCCGCTCGGGAACCTCACGGATATTAGCGAGCGAGCCATAGCAATCTTGCAAAAGGTTCTCCTGATAGCCTGCGAAGATACACGCGTATCTGGCAAACTGCTTTCGAAATTGGAAATCGATAATCGCACCGTTTCCTATCATGAAAACAACGAGCGGACGATGGCTCCAAAACTGGCTGAAGAACTCGCTCAGGGCAAATCGGTAGCTCTAATTTCCGATGCAGGCACGCCCGGACTAAGTGATCCCGGTTTCCGATTGACTCGCGAGTGTCGTAAACGAGGCTTTCCAGTCGTGCCCGTTCCCGGCCCCTGCTCCGCCATCGCCTTGCTCTCTGTCAGCGGCCTTCCTTCCGATCGATTCTTATTTGTCGGCTTTCTGCCTCCGAAAAGCACCGCCCGAAGACGATTCCTAGAATCAAATAAGGATCTGAATCATTCGATTATTGTATACGAATCCTGCCATCGTATTGAAAAACTGTTCTCGGAAATGCTAGAAATACTCGGGCCAGCCAGGTTCATATGCATTGGCCGAGAAATTACAAAACGATTCGAATCGATACATACGGCTAGCCTGGGCGAACTGGAAACCAATTTTGAGCAGTCTAGTAAGAAAGGTGAATTCACCCTAGTAATTGCACCCGGAAGCTTCACCCTCTGATTATAGATTCAACTTAATCTATCGATGCAGATAGGTATAATAGACATTGGCAGCAACTCCATCAAATTGCTGATTGTCGAGCCTAGCCAATCCGGGCA
>DKNL01000244.1 GCA_002474325.1 Opitutales bacterium UBA7389 | reverse complement strand
CCCAATAGCTGCATTTCGAATGCTTTGCTGATGCTCAGAAATCGATTTATTGAACAATCTCTAAAATTGTAGGCGCGATCGTTGATCGCAAAAAACCAAGTCAATCCCCATCACTCGCTAGACCCCACCAAAAAACGAATCGCTTCAGGCAGCCAACCGCTATCCCACCGATGCTCTCGCTTCGGTTCATATAAGTAGCGATGCGGAACTCCAGATTCCACCAGCAATTGGTGAATGAGCGCTCCCCCTGGTCCGCGCGTTCCCTCGACATTGTAGTAAAACAATCGAGCTTCGCCGCCTAACTCCCTTCCTCTAGATCGTATCAGCGACGAAATCCGATACTTATCAAAGTTCTCCACTGTCCCCCATTCGCGGGCGATCCGCTTCGCCCGATCCGATCCTTCTATGGGCCCCATGTCCACTCTGATACCTACATCCCAACCAGCAGCTCTACCAAAAATATTCGGATGCCGCAGCAGCAAGGACATCGCTCCCCACCCCGACTTGCTGAATCCTATCAATAGGCGACTATCCGCGCTTGCTCCAGCCGGGTAATGGTTCTCAACGAAAGGTATGACCGTTTTAATAAGGTGGCTTTCGTCTTGCTTATCGGGGTTCAAATCGTGATCCGCGAACCATGGCTTACTCGTGAATGATGGTAACACGCAAATAAGCCCATACTGATTGTGGTACCCAGCCTTTCGTACCTCCTCTAAACCATTCCCATGCCTAAATAATCCATCTTCATGAACCGGGAGAACGTACAAGACTGGATATCCCCTACCTTCTTCTATCCTGTCGGGTAAAAGCACCCGAAGCGTGGTCTCTCTAGCCTGATGGGGCGAATCTAGACGGTGCACCATAACGCCACCAGGTTCGGGGGTTTCAGCCCCTAAGAACGCCATCCCAAAGAATGGAAAAACTAAACTCGCGACAACTGCAAAAAGCCTAGCCACCTCTTATCTTTTCTCCCTTATCCCTCAACCTTAATCCTTAAGACCTAAATCTCCGGCTCTTCCCAATCGGGGATCCCGCGATTGAGTTTCTGTTTTTCGTATCTCACCCATTGCGGCCGCTCCTCCATGTAAGGCTTGTCTTCGTGCACCATCTGATGACGCGTTTCTTGCCACCATTCATCGTAAACCGTCCGCAATCGGTCGACTACTTTGGGATGCGACTCCGCCACATTCACCTTTTCGTAGGGATCTTTAGAAATATCGTAGAGCTCCTCATTATTAACGAAACGCCAACGTTCGGTGCGAACCGAGAAATCCTGCCATTTATGCGTATTCGGCTCGACCCCCTTCTCCCATCGACCCTTGTGCGTAAAAAGATAGCGATTATCCCAATCTGCTTCGGGATCTTCCAATAGCGGAAGTAAATTGCGTCCATCCAACTTTTGAATACTATCAGGAATCGCCGTTCCCGATAAGCTTGCGAAAGTCCTGAAGATATCGATATGCGCCGTCAACGCGGGGATATCGAAGCCTTCCCCAAGCCGACCCTTCCATCGCCAGAATGCGGGCACATGTGTTCCCCCTTCGTACGGCGACCCCTTGCCCGTTTTGAATCCAGCTGTAAACAAAGTTACGTTCTCCCCATTCAAAGTGGCTGCTCGACCAGCTTGCCCATTGTCTGTCATGAAAATGACTAACGCATTCTCCCAAAGATCCCAATGTTCCAGCTTCTCCATAAGCAGCCCAAAGTTATCGTCTATATTTTCAATCATGCCGTAGCGGCCAGCTGTATTCTTGTCATAGCCGAGGTCTAGAAAGCGCTTCGTGTAGGATTCGGGTGCGATCATTGGGCCATGGGGGGCGTTAGGAGTAATGTAAGCGTAAAATGGAATATCGGCATCCGCCTTGTCTTTAATCCATCCGAGTGCCGCTTTGAAAAAAATGTCCGTACAAAAACCTTTGGTCTGAACTATCGTGTCATTGTGGAGAATGACATTGTCGAAGTACCGATTGTCCTTATTCGGCGGAAAATCCGCACAGCTGCCGGGAAACGCTTGGCCGATTCCTCCCGCCCCATGAATGAAGGTTTCGGTGAACCCGCGATTGTAAGGTTGATATGCATCTTCGTCTCCCAAGTGCCACTTGCCAAAGATGCCTGTCTCATAACCATTGCCGCTTAGCAGGTCAGCGATAGTGGTCGTCGAGGCGGCCATGATTTCCCGCTCCTTAATCGTATGGGTCACTCCATTACGAAATTCATGTCGTCCACTCAACAATGCCGCTCGCGTTGGAGCGCAGGTGGGACTGACATGAAAATCGGTAAAACGCGTCGATAGGCCATAAAAGCGATCCAAGTTTGGCGTTCGCAAAACCGGATTGCCTAGGCAGCTCAAGTCTCCCATTCCCTGATCGTCCGTCATGACCAAAATAATATTTGGGCGGGAGCCAATCAGCGAGTCCGCCATAAGGATCGTCACCGAAATCAGGATACTGATAATGAGAGTGATAATTGAAACCTTCATAAAGAAAAGAAAGGTAGCGGGCGATCTCCGAACACCCACCAGCAAAACCATGAATGGGGGCTTAAATATTGAGCAGTTTCACTTCAGTTCAACCGGCCGGTAGCCACCACCCTTCTTGTAATACAGGAACATGCCAAAATAAGCGAAAAATAGGAACCCCGGAAGCAATGCCTGCCGGAAAAACGCATCTTTCTTATTGGCATTGATAATGGCACCCAGCTTTGCCGCATTCGCTTCATCCAGCGACTCCACAGCCCCCATATTTAGACTGGGGGTTTCGCCAAACATTCCGGAGCGCATGCCCCCATCGACTAATTGGTACAATGCAGGTTCCTGTTCCTTAAGGTCGGCATCTATTCCTGTGTCCAGGAAAAGCCCCATCAGGGGCGTACCCAATATTCCCATACCGAGTACCCCAACTGCGGACACTCCATTCAAAGTGAGAGCGCCGCCTTTCGGAAATTGCTCCGAAACTACCCCCAGAGTAGTGGACCACAAGAAGGTCTTACCAAAGGCATAAACAATAGCGGCAATGATCATGATCCCTGCGGGGGCCAATCCAAGAAAGATCAATCCCACCACGGCTAGCGCCGCGCTCAGAACAAGCAATCCAATGGGCGAAAATTTTTGGACGATCGGCCCTGCATAGAATCGCAGTATCGTCATGATAATGGAGACCATCACGAAGATCCAGCCAGCCGCTTTCGGAAAATCGGCAGCCAGCAATTCGGCCATCCAGGTATCGGTTCCTAGTTCCGTTGTAGCGAGAAATGGCATAGTAATGAGGATGACCACAAACATCGGGTTTCCGAGCGAACCTGTAAATATGAATGCCCCGCCTGCTGCCAGCAGCGAAACCACCAGCGTAACGCCCACGGATAAAGTGACTGGATCGGGCACAATCGTATTCGCAACTTGGATAATGCCCATGATCGTCAGCCAGGTGATGATAAAAAAGCCTAGAGCACCGACTTCTCTTAGCATGTCTTTGTAGCTTACTCCGGCAGCCACGCGCTCCTGTACTGGAAATTTGCAGGGAAAGATCATGGCCGCGTATACGACTACAGGGATTAGGCAGACACCGAACTTCACTGTAAGACTCAAACCACCTAAGAGAATGCCAGCCGCAGCACCCAATGCCAATCCCGCCGGCCAACCAGCATGGAGAATGTTTAGCCATTTGGATTTCTCTTTATTGTAAATGGTCGCCACGACGGGATTGATGAACGCTTCCACTGTCCCATTAGCGATCGCTACCAGGAAAGTACTCCAGTACAGCCATGAAGCGGACTTATCGATAACCGCGTAGACCGTACCAATAACCGCTATGGTGTGGGCGATGATAGCGAAGTAAGCACTTACTTTGTATCCAATCTTATCTATGATCAGACTGAATATAATTATGCTGAACGCGAATGGCCAGAGGCCGACCCCCAGAATCTGGCCAATCTCGGCCTGGGAGAAATTGAAATCGGAGACGAGTTGCCCCACCACTACGGACCTCAATCCGAAGAAAAATGAGGTTGCTACTAAAGCGATGAAACAAGCCCAGAAAAGCTTCTTGTTTTCCAATTGGTCAGTCATAAGGAGAAAAAATAGGTTCGAGAGGTTATAAGGGAGAGAGTAGAGTCTCGGCAAGGGCGAGCCCGTTTCAAGCGCAATAGAGAAGAAATAGCACAGGCTTCCAGCCTGTGGCATTTAGCCCATGCGATGCACCCAAGTCGTAGAGCGGCGCTTTAGCCCGCAGCCAAAAGGCAGGGCTGACCATCCCTAGTCAGCCGACCTTGCATATGCCTTCGGACAATTAAGGATAATCGACCTCGCCTTGGGCGATGTGCATTCCGTGCGACTTGCTGGCTATAGAGCCCCTCTAATGCTCTCTATATCTCCCCGCGCCGACGTTTCGCTCTGGCTTCCTCGCGCAGCTTCTGGAAGTCGGGATCATCGTCGGGCACTTGGTATTGCTTCCGCAATTGATTCAGCTCGCGATTCAGCGACTTCACGATACTCGCGTACTCAGGGTTATCATATACGTTGTTAAGCTCGCTGGGATCCTTTTCTATATCGAACAGCTCCCATTCACCTTTTTGATAGTAATGTATGAGCTTGTGCTTCCCGTTGGTCACTCCGCAGTGCCTCGCTACGCTGTGCCCGCCCGGGAACTCATAATAGTGATAATAAAAGGAATTCCGCCAATTTAGCGGCGTCTTGCCCTTAAATATGGGTACCATACTGGAGCCTTGCATATCACTTGGGCTGCGGACTCCCGCCAAGTCCAGGAAGGTCTGAGCAAAGTCTAGATTAGATACGATATCATTGTTAATCGACCCTGCCTCAACCACACCCGACCACTTCACCAGAAGGGGCGTCTTCAGCGACTCCTCATACATCCAGCGTTTATCGAACCATCCGTGTTCGCCAAGATACCAACCTTGGTCTGACGAATAGATGACAATCGTATTCTCAGCTAAACCACTCTCGTCCAGGTAGTCGAGTACTTCGCCGATACCGTCATCCACTGATTTCACGGTGCGCAGATAGTCTTTCACATAGCGCTGGTACTTCCATTGGATAATTTCCTTTTCGGACATGCGGTCCTTATTATTCAGATACGCCTCATTCTTAGGATCATACGCGGCACTCCATTCGGCCAACTGGTTCGAGGTCAAATTGGGGGGGGCGGTCAGTTTCAGGTCCCTCTCATTCAGATGGGTCTTGATCTCCATCGCTTGTTCATAGGCAGGTGTCGCTCGCGTCGAATAGTCATCGTACAAAGTTTCCGGCTCGGGGATAGTCACGTCGTCCAGCCAGGTCAAATACTTTGGTCCCGGTTGCCAGTTCCTGTGCGGAGCCTTGTGCTGATACATAAGCATGAATGGCTTCCCATCCTCCCGGCCATTCTTGAGCCAATCCATCGTTTTATCGGTAATGATGTCGGTCGTGTATCCAGTATGTTCGCGCGTCACTACCTCCCCGCTTGAATCCCGCGTTCTCATCGGCGGATTGTAATACGGTCCTTGCCCGATCAATACATCGAAGTGATCGTAGCCCTGCGGCGTGGAGGCCAAGTGCCATTTCCCTACCACAGCGGTTTGATAGCCCGCCTTTTGCAGCAGTTTGGGAAAGGTCTGTTGATTCCCGTCAAAAATTATCCCGTTCACCATGAAACCATTCAGATGACTGTGCTTTCCCGTTTGGATCACCGCCCGGCTCGGCCCGCAAATGGCGTTCGTTACATAGCAGCGATTGAATTTCATCCCTTGCTCAGCGATACGATCCATGTTCGGCGTCGTCATCCGGCTGGGGTCATAGGCACTCAGGGCTTGCTGGCAGTGGTCGTCCGTAAAGATGAAAACGATATTGGGACGATTCGAGTCCTGACCGAAACTAGTATGGGAAAAAACGAGCCCGGAAGCCAAAAGCAGCATTCCAAGGACTAGATGATTTGACGTTCTTGGCTCTAGCGAGAAACGAGAATTTTGCGACATAGATTGGAACCCTATGCCGATACCTAATGTGAAGTAAAGAACCGCTTAACAGGGCCCAAAGTGTTTACGCATATCGGGCGATTCCATGCTAACGAGCTGGTGTGGGGGATGGCATAAGCCTAAGCCGTAATCGCTCGCGGGAGAGCCGATACATCGGGGCGATATTCAAATGTTTGATCTCTAGAGATCGCGGTGCCAACCCCCTCTATAACACGCACCGAAGCGAGATTTCCGCGTTCTTTTGTTAAATTGACGCATTTGCAGATCCACAAATCGCAGCACAGGCACCCTGCCATTGTTATCGAATGGCCCCAATACATAAGCGACGGCCAGGCTGTTTCGAAACCGGCCAATAGCCAGTACTATTCCATCTTCGCGACCTAAAGTCCGCGAGCAATCGTTTTATTAATCATGCTCCGACCCCTACCGGATCCTGGCAGGCCTCTCCCGCGTAAACCAAGAGCGCTTTTACTGTTAAACATTCACCCTTCCGACAATCCACCCAAAACCAACCCCGAATTCATTGCAAGATCCCGCCAATATCTGGTA
>DKNL01000155.1 GCA_002474325.1 Opitutales bacterium UBA7389 | reverse complement strand
CATCTTTACATCGGGCAGGAATCCATAGCCGTTGGTTGCGTTTCTCTGATGGGCGAAAACGACCATATAATTACAGCGTATCGCGATCATGGGCACGCGCTTGCAGTTGGTATGGGAATGGACGAATGCATGGCGGAGCTTTATGGGAAAGCGACTGGCTGTTCCAAAGGTAAAGGCGGGTCAATGCACTACTTCGATCCTGCCAAACGCTATTGGGGAGGACACGGGATCGTTGGAGGACAAACTCCACTTGGCGCGGGCCTCGCATATGCTTTGAAGTACAAGGAAATCGAGGGCTGTGCCCTTTGCTTTCTAGGGGACGGAGCTATTAACCAAGGAGCCTTTCACGAATCTTTAAATCTCGCCGCTCTTTGGGATTTGCCCGTCGTATACATCGTTGAAAACAATGGATATTCCATGGGCACATCTCAGGAGAGATCCAGTGTACACCCTGATGCTGGTATAGCAGCTAGGGCAGAAGGATACAAAATGAACTGGGCCCACATCAATGGAGAGTCGATTTTCGATGTCAGAGAAGGCGTTATTTCCGCGATGGAGCTCGCGAAATCCGAGTCGAAACCTTCCTTGCTTGAAATCCACACCTATAGGTATCAAGGCCACTCGATCGCCGATGCGAATCACAAGAAATACCGCACCAAAGAGGAAATCGAGGACTATCGGAAGAACCACGATCCCATAGTTCTGTACCGGAACTACTTGATTGAGGCGAAAATACTCGACGAGAATTCCACGAAGGAAATCGACCAAGCCGCTAAAGCGGAAGCCGAAGCTTCCGCCCAATTTGCGGAAGAAAGCCCATTCCCTCCTGAGTCTGACATTCTAAAGGACGTTTATTGGGAGGAAGACAATCCCGAAAAGAAGACTTCGAGTGGACGAATTTTCTTCAACGATTGAACACCTCCCGGCAACGTCACCATAGAATCGTTATAAATTACTGAAATTAGCTAGGATCTTCCATGCCAGAAATCACCTATCGCCAAGCCCTCAAAGACGCGATGATCGATGAACTCGAAAGAGACGATAACGTAGTCATCATCGGAGAAGAGGTCGCCCAATACAACGGGGCCTACAAAATAACCGAAGGCCTCCTCAAAAAGTTCGGCCCCAAGCGCATCGTCGACGCTCCTATAAGCGAAGCCGGTTTTATCGGAATGGGAATAGGAGCTTCAATGCTGGGGATCCGACCGGTGATGGAGTTGATGTTCTGGAGCTTCGCCTACGTGGCCTGGGACCAGATCATCAACAACGCGGCCAACGTACGCTATATGTCCGGAGGGCTCATTAATGTGCCAATCGTCATCCGAGGTCCCGCCAATGGCGGCACGGGCGTTGGAGCCACACATTCCCACACTCCAGAAAATTTTATTGCCAATACGCCCGGCCTAAAAGTCGTGTGCCCATCTTCTCCATACGACGCGAAGGGGTTGCTAAAATCGGCCATCAGGGACAACGATCCTGTTTATGTGATGGAGAGCACCATCATGTATAACAACAAAGGCGAGGTGCCAGAAAACGACTACGTCGTCCCATTAGGGAAAGCGGATATCAAACGGGAAGGCTCCGACCTATCTCTAATTGCCCATGGACCTTCGGTTCTAGTTTGTCTCGAAGCGGCAGGGGTCCTCAGCTCCGAGCATGGAATTGAAGCGGAAGTCGTTGACCTGAGATCGATTCGGCCATTGGACGAAGAGACCATTTTCAACTCCGTCAAAAAAACGAATCGTGCTGTTCTCGTTGAGGAGAACAAACCATTTTGCGGCGTTGGCGCTCAGATCTCCCATACGATTCAAAGCCAGGTCTTTGACTATCTCGATGCTCCGATTCAAAGGGTTTCGGCTCTAGACACACCTGCAATCTACAGTCCACCTCTTGAGAAAAAGCAGCTGCCAAAAGCTGACGTAGTAGTAGCAAAAGCTTTGGAAATTTGCTAGTTGCCGATCCTTTCCCCATCAGCTAACCAACTATTATACCAGAAACTATGGCGACTATTATAGATATGCCCAAACTGAGCGACACCATGACCGAGGGCACTATCGCGACATGGCTGAAGAATGAAGGTGACCAAATCGAGTCGGGTGACGTCATCGCCGAGATCGAAACTGACAAGGCCACAATGGAGCTGGAGGCATTCGAAGACGGTATTCTAATTAAGCAAATCGCCTCCACCGGATCGCAAATCCCGATTGGATCGCCAATCGCCGCTATCGGCGAAGTGGGAGAGACATACGAAGCGACTGATTCCTCAGAACCCACGGAAACAACTACTCCCAGTAAGGATTCCAAAGAGGAAGCGAGTAGCAATGAGTCAATACCTGAAAAGAATTCTGACGCCCCCGAGAATTTAGTTTCAGACGCTGCTATCTCCAATACGGACTCGAACAGGATCAAAGCTTCACCATTAGCCCGAAAGCTGGCCGAGCAAAAGGGTATCGATCTGAATGCAATTACCGGAACCGGCCCCAATGGCCGAATCGTTAAAAAAGACGTGATAAGCATTGGGTCCACACCAAGCAGCGGCGCTTTAACAAGTGGAGTCCGGGCAGCGAGCCCTGGTATAGCACAAGCGGAGGATATCCCTGTTTCCCAAATGAGGTCTGTAATCGCCAAGCGACTACAGGAAAGTAAGAACAACGCCCCACACTTCTACTTGGAATCGGAGATCGAAGTTGGCCCTTTACTCGAACTGAAAAAGCAGTTGAACAGTGAACTCGCTGACCCATCTTCAGACCAGGCCGGTCTCAAGATCTCCGTAAACGATTTCGTCTTGAAGGCCGCTACAGAAGCATTGCGTCGCGTACCGGCCATGAATCGATCCTGGGAGAGTAAAACTATCCGCCAGCACTCTACAGTAGACATTGCTTTCGGGGTAGCTATCGAGGACGGGCTTCTGACGCCCGTAATTCGAAGTGCGGATGCCAAGTCGATTATGGTGATCGCTAGCGAAGCTAAGGAATTGATAGGCAAGGCTCGTTCCAAAAAGCTATCGCCTAACGAAATGGCGAATAGCACTTTCACTGTTACTAATTTGGGTATGTTCGGGGTTAAAGGATTCTATGGCATTATCAATACTCCCAACGCAGGCATCCTTTCAGTTGGCACCACCATCACCAGGCCTGTCGTCCGAGAGAACGGAAGTATCGAAGCAGCCCAAATAATGAATATCGGATTAAGCTGCGATCATCGTGTCGTCGATGGGGTCGTCGGAGCTAAATTTCTGCAGGCGATTAAGAAAATTATCGAACAGCCGGCATTGATGTTCATTTAACCAACAACCGGAATTTCCGAACGAGAGAAATTCATCGCCATAAGTGAATCCAGGCCTCTCGAATCTATAATCTCAAGACCGGTGAGAACGATATTCACTGGAACCTCGGCGATTCGTTTTAGAGCTATAGCCAACGAGTAAACAACATAGCATTGGAGTTCGATAGCATCGCTCGCCTCCACGAGGTTGGCGAGGTGGCGAGCCAGTGTCGAACCGGACTCTACAAACTACGCTTTTGCAATATCTGACACCATCTGGAATCAGCGGATTCATCGCTAACGGCGATAAGCTGCTATCAAGCAATATACACGTCCTTGGAAAAATCGACAGAAGGCTTTCGAGCCTTCCATGAGTCACAAAAGCTGCCTTTATCGTATCCGAATAGTGGAGATATTTCGATCCTATTCAAAGGGATACCATCCTCGCCTAGCTCTAGTCTAACTCCTTCATGAGCGAGCCAACTGGCAAATAGCTTTTGCTGGTCTTTTCGGCAACTATCCGCGGAATCCACCCCAATCGTATTTTTCACAGGACTGAAATCTCCCAGCCTTGTCGTCTCGACAATAACCGGATTCTTAGCGAAGGGCAACGCATCGAAAACGAACATCTCGAATTTCACACCGTTAGGAGCATCCAGCTCCTTAGACGCTCCCGAGCCATCAACACAGGCAATCTTCTTAACCACCTTATGAAAAGGCAGCGAAATAGGACTGTCTTCCTCTACAATCTTTTGTATAAAAGGCACTGATACTACGTGAATGGCTACACTTCCCGCTATAAATAATAGGTTGCCGCTCTCGTCCCGCTTCGACGTCAATTCATCGGGTATATCGCTGTATTCAACAACTTCAAGACGATCGCCATTTAAGCAGAAATGCCCCAGCTTCTCTTTTTCGTAGGCTTTGGGGAGCATCTTGCTAGACATCTCTGACCCGGATTGGATATGGAAGCCCAAGAAGTATGGGTCCGCAACCTGAACGTGCGGGTTGTCCACTTGAAAATAGCTAAGCAAATCTATCCCTTTCGATACCATTTCCGCGAGCGCCCCACCTCTGTCAAGAGCTCTCAACGCCCCTCCATGCCCATCTGGACTCATTGCTATCTTCCCTTTCGATTCCATGAGGATGCGGCCATCAAAGTCCACAGCTGGCATGCGCCCTTGCCTGAAGAACTTGACTGTCTCTTCGCCAAGGTCGAAGAATTTGTGTTTCCGGAAGAAAGACTCGGTTGCCTCATGATTCGCATGGCTAGTCATGATATACCAAGGCAATTGGGAATCGAACCGGTCGCGCGATGCTCGGATCTTTTCGGCGAATACCTGGAAAAGTGTCTTATTAGCGATAGGGGTAATCGGGAATGTCCCCTTAGGTGCATCATATCCTAGTCGCGTTCCTTGCCCTCCAGCTACGGTAAACGCGGCTACTCTGCCACCCCTGAGCGCCTCTTCTCCAATTTCCTTAGCATAGACCCATTTCTGATCTTTATTCAAGTCGTCTGGTATGGGCTCATACGGGGCTGGCCTAAATGCTCTGTAGTCAACCTCCGATTCGATATTATCGCCTTTGACGAGATTGGAAACGAGAGTTTCCAATTCGGCCAGATCGATTTCCTCGGCTTGGCCCAGCAACGACGACTTTTTACGATCATCCAATTCATCCCAAAAGGCAAATACATGGCCTTGCCCTCCAATTTCAAACGCTTCCCTCGCATCCATAGAATTACTATTTTTCGAAGCAAAGTAAATACAAGGGTTCGCACCCCTGACTCGATTCTCTACGGCGTTTCGTATTCGAATTTGAAAACAGTTTCTCCGGATTTGGCGTAGTTCAATTTTTGGCGGATTATCCGCTCAACGTATTCAGGATCGTGGTTCAGTCTCGCTAATGACTCTCGCTTGCTGCTAGTCGCGACCTGCAACTCCATCAATCTTGCCGCAGCCTTGGCTTCGGAGTTTTTCATTACTTCGAGCTTTCGGTATCTTTCCAGGGCGTACGAGCCCGCAAAACTGGCGATCACCAGAAATGCGATCAGACATACAGCATTCAATATTCGGATCGACCTCATTCGAAGACAAACGGTAGCTAAGCTTAAATATTCCTCAGTTGCAAAAATATAATTGCAGCTCTCTTCTTATTTAGAAAAAATTTTACCTCCATGTATCAGAGTTTCTAAGGTTCCAAGGAGTGAACTCTGAGTCCTTTGTTGAGACCAACCTCTATGATCCACCCTTTTCTCAAGGCTATAGCAAAAGATACCTGCCGGCTACTCGTGCCGCTTCTCTAGGAATACTATCAAGCGATCAAAACCCTATAAGTTACACTATTCTTCGGATTCACCGCCATCTAGAAGCAGCTTGTATTCTACCGAATCCCTGATGGCCTGCCAGCTGGCTTCTATGATGTTGTCGCTCGCTCCAACCGTTCCCCAGATCTCTTTTCCATCCGCGGACTCGATCAGCACTCGAGTCTTTGCGTTCGCTCCTGACTGGGAAGCCAGAATCCGGACTTTGTAATCCTTGAGCTTAAGGTTCTTGAGATTTGGATACGTTTTCGCCAACGCCAGTCTAAGCGCACTGTCCAGGGCCCCAACGGGACCACTCGATTCAGCGACCGTGTAATGCGGCTCCCCATCAACGTTGACTTTGATAGTAGCCTCTGAAGTGGTCGGCTCGTCAGAAGAACGCTTTTCGACTATGACTCTGTAACCCTCGAATTCGAAATGCGGATTATGCCTGCCTGTGAATTTGTCTAGAAGCAACCGAAGCGACGCATCCGCCGATTCGTACTCGTAACCATTGAACTCAAGATCCTTCAGCTTATCAATGATAGCTTTCGTTTCAGGCGAGCTTCTATCGATATTAACCCCCAGTTCCTGGGCCTTCATCAACAAGCTGCTCCTTCCTGCCATATCAGATACAAGAACGCGTTGTTTATTCCCCACCTTTTCTGGTTGAATGTGCTCGTAGCTATATCCGACTTTTTTCGTTGCATCCGCATGAGCGCCTCCCTTGTGGGTGAATGCGGAGAGTCCAACGTAGGGCGCTTTTTTATCGTGAGACTGATTGGCCAAATCGGATAGGAACAGGGAAATATCACGCAAATTCCCTAGGTTTGGGCTGCAATTCATGCTGAAACCGAGCTTCAAATCCAGGTTCGGAATGATCGTGGTCAAATTCGCGTTACCAACTCGCTCGCCATAGCCGTTGAAAGTTCCTTGAACATGGGTAGCTCCGGCTTCGATTCCGGCAATTGAAACCGCTGCTCCAACGCCTGCGTCATTGTGACAATGAACCCCAATACGCGTATCGGGGAACCGTTCGACAATTCCTTGAGTCACGCTTGAAAGCTCGCCGACCATCTTCCCTCCATTCGTGTCGCATAACGCCAAGCAATCCGCTCCGCCCTTGACCGCCGCCTCTAGCGTTTTCAAAGCATATTCCGAATTGTCCGCGTACCCATCATAGAAATGCTCGGCATCGTAGATAACTTCCCTGCCATTTTCTTTCAAAAATCGGACAGAGTCTTCGATCATCGCTAGATTTTCTTCCGCCTTAACTCGGAGTACCTCTTCAACATGAAGAAGCCAGGTCTTACCGAAAATCGTCACAACAGGCGTTTCAGCCTCCAGCAATGTTTGCAACTGCGGATCTTCGTCTGCTTTGAGATTGCCTCTTCGTGTGGAGCCGAAGGCGGCGATTTTCGAATGCTTTAGATCCAGCTTTTTAGCTTTATCGAAAAACGCCATGTCGCGCGGATTCGACCCCGGCCAACCGCCTTCAATGTAGTCTATCCCAAACTGGTCGAACTTCTTGGCTATTCGCAGTTTGTCAGTTACGGAAAAAGAAATGCCCTCCCCTTGGGTGCCGTCTCTCAAAGTCGTGTCGTAAACTAGAATCTTCGGTTTGCTCATCTCTAAATTCGATTTCTATGGGGTGATCTGCTTTGATTCTATGAATGCTTTGATCGTATTCGCGTCTCCATGCAATGGGTATTTAACGATTTCCCTACTTTTCAATGCTTCCAAGCTAGATTGGATCGTCTCCTGCCCAGTTGCTTCCAACACCGTTTCAGGAAACTTGGCAGGATGGGCAGTGGCCAAGATAACGCAATGTTCAAACTCGTCTAATTCCTTGAAAGCGCAGGCCGTATGTGGATCGCATACATACCCATATTTTTGATAGACAGCTTTAATTGTATCCAGAATTTCCTCATCAGTCATTCGAGAACTCGACATGGATTTAATAATGGATTGATCATCTACTTTGAAAATGCCTGTCGATTTGAAATCCTCCATTACCTTGCGAACGCGATTTCCATCGCCTCCTAGAGCGTAATAAAGGAACCTTTCAAAATTTGAGGCGACTTGAATATCCATAGAGGGAGCCAAGCTTCGGGTCGCCATGCCAACTGAATATTCACCCGTATTGAAGAATCGATTCAATATATCGTTCTGGTTCGTCGCTACTCTAAAGCCCGCCACCTTCATGCCCATTCTATAAGCCAGCCACCCCGCCAAGACATTGCCGAAATTTCCAGTAGGCACTACGAATGTCGTTTTCTCGCGACGAGATTCGCCGATCTTCAGCCAAGCGTAAATGTAATATACGCACTGGGCTAGAATACGGGCCAAATTGATTGAATTCACCGCCGACAGCTTGATGCGTTCGCTGAATTCACGATCTCCGAACACCACCTTGAGCTCTCGTTGAGCGTCGTCGAAACTTCCTTCTACCGCGATCGGGAAGACATTGGATTCTCCAGTACAAGTCATCTGCCGTTCTTGCAGCGAGGATATTCGGCCATCCGGGTACAGGATAAAGATATTCACCCCGGATCGACCAATAAGCCCATTTATAGCCGCGGCTCCCGTATCTCCAGAGGTGGCTCCTAAAACGTTGATTGTATCACCCGTTATCGCAACCTGCCTCTCGTACAGTCTTCCCAGCAATTGCAGGGCATAGTCCTTAAAGGCGAGCGTTGGACCATGAAATAGCTCCAGAACACTGATACGGTCATCCAATTCAATAAGTGGCGCCAGCTTAGCATCATCAAATTCAGTATACGCATTGGCAATCAGCGACTCTAGCTCGCCATCTTCAATTTCTGTTGCGAATCGCCTGAAAAATCGGTAGCATACTTTAGCGTAAGACTCTCCCGCCCAAGTATGAAATTCATCCGTAAGGTCGGGCAGTTCGCTCGGCACAAAGAGCCCTCCATCCGGGGCCAGTCCAATCTTAACTGCCTCGGAAAAATTATGGGGCTCGGTTTCCGCCCTTGTGCTCAAGAATTGCATTCCTAATTGGTATCGAGCCCGAATGCCTTATGGACAGCTTGAAGGGCTCGATCGGAGTCATTTTCATCGATCACAACTGAAATCTTGATCTCAGATGTACTTATTATCTGGATATTCGCTTTTGTATCTCCCAAGGCGGCAAACAATTTTTCGGCAACTCCGGAGTGGGTTCTCATCCCGATTCCAACGACTGAGAGCTTGGCAATGTCGCCAACGAGAGTCACTTCACCACCTCCCAATGTTTCCAGTATGGACTCTACGGCCTTCGACGCTCGACCGGTGTCGTCTCGGGGTACAGTAAAAGTCATGTTGGCTACTCCGTTCCGACCAATATTCTGCACGATCATATCGACAACGACATTAGCCTGGGACAGTCCATTGAAAACGGTGGCCGCCGTACCCGGCTTATCGGGCAGATTGGTTATTGTAACTTTCGCCTGATTTTTATCAAGTGCGACGCCTCTAACAACGACGTCTTCCATAGAGCTAACTTCTTCTTTCACTATCGTACCGGGGATATCATTAAAACTGGATCTAACCTCAAAGGGCACATTGAACTTGTTGGAGAATTCAACCGAGCGGGCTTGCATCACTTTAGTTCCCAAGCTCGCTAGCTCTAGCATCTCCTCATAGCTTATTTCACTAAGTTTCCGAGCTTTGGGAACCAAACGAGGATCGGCCGTATAGACGCCGTCAACGTCCGTGTAAATTTGGCAAAGGTCCGCTTGAACCCCTTTCGCCAAAGCAATCGCTGACAGGTCCGAGCCTCCCCTACCCAAGGTAGTAATTTGGCCTTCTAGATCGACCCCTTGAAAACCAGCGACAATTACTACATGCTTAGATTCGAGACAGTCCACCAGCCGCTGGCAATCCATACTGACGATCCGTGCTCTCGTATGCGAAGTGTCGGTCATAATTCCGGCCATCGCTCCCGTCATCGACATCGCTTTCACTCCGAGAGCGTGCAACGCCATGGCTGCCAGGGCGATGGTTTCCTGTTCACCAGCCACCAAAAGCATATCCATCTCCCTATCGACAGGATCCGGATCGATAGACTTGGCCCGTGCGATTAACTCGTTCGTCACACCAGAGCGGGCCGACACCACGACTACGATTTCGTGGCCCTTATCGACATCCGCTTTGATAAGCTCCGCCACATGCTTGATGCAATCGACATCACCCACCGAGGTTCCGCCAAATTTCTTTACGATTCTAGCCACGCGTCCTCGCTCTTCTCTCCAAAATTTCTAATCGGCATCGTCATGGGAGACCCCTGAACGCTATCCAGATTGCCAAGATCGTTGACCGTTTCCTTTATCGCTTTTTCCGTGGTCATGTGGGTAGTTATGATGAGCGATACCCTTTCAGCATCTTCGCCTACCTCTTTTTGAGTCACGCTCGCCAAGCTCACTTCCCGTGACGCCAGGATCGAAGCGATCTCGGCCATTACCCCCGGTCGATTATCTACACGCATGCGAACATAGTACCTCGAATGCACTTCCTCTGGACGGGCGATCTCTAATTCGCTCCCATTTTTAGGAGCCGGATCCAAAAATGGAAAACGACCCTCGGGACCACCAAAGATCAAGAGCTTAACGGCATCGACAATATCGGAAATCACCGCGCTTGAGGTCGCATGCCGTCCCGCTCCCCGCCCTATGTAAACGGTTTCGCCTACGACATCGCCATGAATCGAGATCGCGTTGAAGACACCATCAACACTTCCCAGCGAACTGGATTTGGGCACCAGCACTGGCAAAACGGATACATACAAAGCCTTGCTTTGGCGTTCTCGCTCAACGAAAGCGATTAGCTTCACTGCGTATCCATTATCTTCGGCAAAGCGTATATCCTCTTGATTTACCCTCGTAATGCCGTCCAATCGGACCTCTTCTAGATCCGTCCATTTGCCGTAAGCAAGGTACGCCAAGACAACGGCTTTGTGGGCAGCATCGATTCCATCCACATCCAACGATTCATCGGCCTCCGCGTAGCCCAGCAACTTGGCTTCTCCAAGGATTTCCTGGTAACTAAGACCCTCGTTGGCCATTCGAGTCAGGATATAGTTACAGGTGCCATTCAGAATACCGTCGATACGGGAAAAGTCATTGATGATCAGCCCCTCCCTTATTGCCTTAATAACCGGTATTCCCCCACCAACGCTCGCTTCGAACAACAAGTGCCCTCCATGCTCTTGGGCAGTAGCGAGAAGCTCTTTACCATGGTCGCATAACAAGGCCTTGTTCGCCGTTACCACGATCTTACCCGCAACTAGGGCTCTAGTAACGATTTCCAACGCCAGCCCCGTTCCGCCCATCAATTCGCAGACAACATCGATTTCCAGATCGGTTGCCACAGAGAGTGAATCTTCAGTGATCAAGCTAGGATCGATCTCTACATCACGCTTCTTGGATTTGTCCCTGACCGCAACACGAGCAACCCTAATGTCCGCCCCAAGTTGCTCTCCCAAAAGCTTTCGCTTCCTAGTCAAATGATCGTAGACTCCTTGGCCCACTATTCCGAAGCCGCAGAGCCCTACGCTTATTTTCCTATCACCCATTGGAATCGCCCCCATTTGGTCCTTTTCGGTCGAAACGATTTTCTTCGCCCCTAATCAGGCGACCGATATTCGATTTATGCCGGTAGACGATAACGACAGCCATAAGCCCGGAAATCCAAATTAAGGCCTGAGCAGATGCTAGCAGCCAATTGGAGACCGGCAAACTTACAGCCAAAAGTATAGATGAAAGTGATACATATCTGGTGGAGTAGAAGACTATTAGCCAAACAACTACCCCAACTAAACCAGCCCAGGGCATCAAGGCGAGTACGCCTCCCAACATAGTAGCCACTCCTTTTCCACCCCTAAATCTCGTTAACACAGAGAAGGAATGGCCAACAATTCCTCCGAACAGGCCTATCAAAGCATAATATTCAGGTGATGGGCTTTTTGAATACACGATGAGCGGCCAACCAGTCGCCGCCAACCCTTTCAAGAAATCAAGAACGAAAACCAGGTTGCCCGGGCCTTTCCCAATAGACCGCTTTACATTCGTCGCTCCGGGGCTTCGGCTTCCCACCGCAAAGATATCCACTCCATTCGCTTTCGCGACCCAATAGCCAAAAGAGAGCGAACCAAGCGCGTAGCCGATTCCCGCTGAAAGCGCCACCGATATTCCATCCAGGGACATGCTAGTCTATCAACATTCCAAGTGGACCAGCTTGGCTTGTTTTATGGCGCCAACCGCTAGAATCTCGGCCAGGGCGTTTTCATCGAGCGGGCTATCCAGACCAGCTACGTTCAAGGCGATTCCTCCAACCTGATTGCGGCTGAGAGACATCGAGGCGATATTGACTCCAGCATTGCCGATGATCGTTCCTAGCTGACCAACGATTCCAGTCTCATCAGTATTTGCGACGACTAGCAAATAACCACAGGGCTCCAATTCCACCTCACGGTCATTAATGGATACGATTCTCGGTGAATTGCCCTTCCCCATTAGCGTTCCTTCCGCAGATACGGTCTCCCCGTTCTGGCAATAAGCCTGGACTTTAATGAGTTCCGTGTAGTCTGATTCCTCGCTAGAGTTCACGACTTCTATTCCAACACCAAGACTCTCGACTAGCACTCGAGCGTTTACGAAATTCACATTTCGACCAGATATGTTCTGTAGAAATCCTTTGAGCACTCCTCGAGTAAGCGAGTCCGAATCTAAATCTACCACCTTTCCATAATAATATATTCCAATACTCTCGACCTTATCCAATGCGATTTGCTGGACGAAAGTCCCGAGTTTGGAGCAAAGATCCAGATAAGGCCCAACCTTCTCAATCGTTTCTGCGTCAAGCGAAGGCATGTTCATAGCGTTTCTGATTTCCCCACCCTTAACGGCATCGGCCACGGTTTGAGCAATCTCCAACCCCACGCTCTCTTGGGCCTCCTGAGTTGAAGCACCGAGGTGGGGTGTCAGATTGATATTCGCATGCTTACGGAGAGGATGATCTTCTTCAGGTGGCTCCTCCTCGTAAACATCCAGTCCTGCCGCGGCAACCTTTCCACTATCAAGAGCTTTCAGAAGGTCCGGCTCCTTTATGATTCCGCCGCGAGCGCAATTAAAGAGACGAACACCGTCCTTCATCATCGAGATAGCCGCTTCATCTATCATATACTTAGTCTGATCCGTCAGCGGCATGTGCACGGTGATATAGTCTGAGCGAGCGAACATCTCTTCTTTTCCCACCTGCTCGACGCCCATCACTTTCGCCCGCAATTCTGTCAAAAAGGGATCGTATGCGATAACGGACATTTCGAATGCCTTCGCACGTTTAGCCACCTCTGCCCCGATTCGGCCCATACCGCAAATACCAAGAGTTTTACCACGCAATTCGCTGCCAACTAGGACCTTTCTATCCCAGCGACCCGCTTTCATCGATGCTACCGCTTCGGGAACTGGGCGAGCGCCACAAAGCATGTGAGTGAAGGTCAATTCCGCTGTAGCGATCGTGTTTCCGCCAGGCGTATTCATGACGACGACTCCGTGGTCTGTTGCAGCCTCGATATCGATATTATCGACACCGACACCTGCCCGGCCAACTGCCTTGAGTTTGGGAGCCTTCTCCAGGACTTCTCTCGTTATTTTCGAATCGCTGCGGACAATGATACCTGCCACCTCAGGTGCTAGCTCCAGAAGCTTTACCTGACGCTCACATTTAGGGAGGTCGTAGATCTCGATCACATCGAAACCGTCTTGCTCCTTCAGGAAATCGATCCCTATCGAAGATAGTTTGTCGGCTACAAGGATTTTCATCGGCAAAAAAGAGGCCTCATAAAAGGTGATGCTTGCCAAAAAGCAATAGATAATACTCCGATTCAACGGGCCTTCCCCAAACGGTTTCTAGCCTTTATAATCGAGCTTTCAAATAGAAAGAATCCATGCTGGACCAATATCCGCTTCCAGTTACGTCTCGCAGGTCGTAATGTCCGGGATTCAGCACGCTATAGCGATCGACGCGATCCTGATTAAAGCTATTGGCTAGATCGACCGCGTCCTCAAGAAGCATGATAAAATCGTTTTCGCCTTAGATAAACAAATCAGGGCAATCCAATAAGCCCGCTTTGGCCTTGTTGCGATAGAGATCTCCTGGGTTCCATCGGCACTACCAACGAATCGAAAATCTTGATCCCTTTCGTAGCTCGCAAGCCTAGGAGACTGATAGAGAGATTCGGTCGCACTTTGATGGCCATAAAAAGCCAAGCATACGACTGTAGCAATCGCCAAAACGAGAAGAGCGTTGATTGGGTTCTCTCACGTCCTTATTGATTCTCGCCCCATGAGGATTCGCTAGCTTAGCCGCTCTCTAAGCAAAGGTAGCAATCGATTGCGAGAAATACTTTCTTCCTCGCGATTGACGAGGTCGCGAATAGTCACCTCGTCACGTTTGGCCTCTTCAAATCCGTAAATCAAAGCCAATCGAGCGCCGCTAGAGCTTGCCGTCTTAAGCTGCTTTCCCAAAGCTTGGCTCTTGAAAGAGTAGTCCACTGAAAATCCGCTCTGCCTAAGGAGATTGACATCCTCCAAAGCAATGGGGCGCTCGGCATCGCCTCCGATCACCGTGAATATATCAATCGTGTTCACGAATTTCGGTTGTAGACTCCGCTCATTGAGAACGTCCGCCAGCACAACATCGCCCATTCCAAATCCGACGGCGGGCATATCTGGACCGCCCATTTTCTTTACCAGACCATCGTAGCGTCCCCCTCCAGCAATCGCTCGATTCTCCTTCGCCCGGTCAAAGGCTTCGAATACGAACCCAGTATAATACGCCAACCCACGAACGATGCTCATATCCATCTCCACAAACTGAGCCACACCCATCGCTTCCAAACCAGCGAGCAGATCGCACCAATCCTGAATCCGAACCTCGATTCCCTCGATCAAGTCCGAAACCGGGGACACAGTAGAAAATGCTGTCGATACTTCATCCATCGACTTTAGCTGAAGAAACCCATCAATCGACTCGAGCAACGGCTTCGCCTGGCCTTCACCAACGATTTGGGTCAAATGCTCTAAAATCGCATCCTCAGGCATGCGCTCCCACTTGTCTATAACCCCTAGAATTTTGGGAGCCTCAATTTTAAAACCGCGGGCTTCCAGATAAAGCATCCATAGATTGCGATCGCTAATACGAATGTAGAAGTCATCCGGACCAAGCCCGAATCCCTGAAGCGTTTGGATTAGAAGAGAAATTAGTTCGATCTCAGCTGAAGCCCCCGGCTCACCAAGAATGTCAGCATTCAACTGGGTGAAGCAACGCAGCCTGCCCTTCTGCATTCGCTCATAGCGGAAATTGTCTCCAATGCTAAACCACTTGATTGGCTTCTTGAGCGAATTCGCCTTGGCCCCAACCATTCGAGCCAGCGTAGGGGTCAACTCTGGTCTCAAAGACACCTCTCGCCCACCTTTATCCTCAAAACTAAATAGCTGCTCCTCGATCTCGTCGCCCGACTTCGCTTTGAACAGCTCCAAAGACTCCAGAACAGGACCATCAAATTCACGAAAGCCGAATCGCACGGCAACTTGCCGCCAAACTTGGAAAAGGAATCGACGCTGGGCGAACGCCTCCGGATAGAATTCTCGAAAGCCGGGCAGTGATTTGAAATCGGACATCGCAGTAGGCTAAAAGGCCCTAAACGCCACCAGTGACGTGTCAAGGTAGACCTTGAAACCCGATTGCTCTAGATCGTGTCCAAATCGATCTCCTTGATGCGCGACTTCAGCACCTTACCCGCCTTGAACTTGACGACAGCCCTGGTTGGGATTACTACATCAGTCTCTGGCCTGTTGGGATTACGGCCAACACGAGCCTTCCGCTTCTGGACTTCAAATACGCCAAAGTTACGCAACTCCACATTCCTTCCTTCCGCTAGCGCGTCTAGAATGATGTCCAGTGTCATTTGCACGGTCTCCTGGATCTTGCTCTGAGGAATGTCTTTCGTCTTTTCGAAAATCTTCAGAACGATATCGCGCTTGGTAAGGTTGTTGGACATGGCGGGCTTCTGTATGACGTTTATAGGAATGGACCGATCCTAAGCTACTTTCACACTTTATATTGCGTCAACCTCAAAGCCGTGCAATTTACCCCGCGATGAGCAAAAATGGCGAACCGAGCGATCCTATGGAGGAGTTCAAGAAAAATCTGGATCAGGCGTTCAAGCAGGGAAAGGTGTTTTTCCCCATGGGAGGGCAATTCGGGCCTGAGAGTGGGGCCGCATCTAAAACGGAGCAGCCAAAAGGCGATCAACAACAGGAGGAAGACGCCGAGAGGGAAGAAGCTCTCAAGCGCATTCACGAATTCAATCTCAAGCCTCGCGAAATCCGTGATTATCTTGACCGGTTTGTCATCCAGCAGAGGGAAGCGAAAAAGGTTATCTCAGTAGCTATATGCGACCATTTCAATCATGTGCGTAAATGTTTAGAGAACCCGAGCCTAAGGGAACGCGACTATGCCAAGCAGAACATCATCCTTTTGGGGCCAACTGGCGTCGGCAAAACCTACCTGATGCGCAATGTCGCCAAACTAATTGGCGTTCCTTTTGTTAAAGCCGACGCCACCAAATTCTCGGAAACCGGATACGTCGGTGGAGACGTCGACGATCTCGTTCGCGATTTAGTCAAACAGGCGAACGGCGACGTAGAACTGGCTCAATACGGAATAATCTATATCGATGAAATCGATAAAATCGCCCAGAAAAGCGATCACGGAAGAGACGTATCCGGTAGAGGAGTACAGATAAATCTTCTGAAACTGATGGAGGATACAGACGTGAATATACAGAGCCAGACCGACCTGCTGGGCCAGATGCAAGCTATGATGGACTTCCAGCAGACAGGCAAAGCTCGTAAGAAAACTATCAATACTCGCCATATTCTATTCATCGTTAGCGGGGCTTTCGACAAGCTCGGAGAAGCGGTAAAGAAACGACTAACAACGACATCAATGGGTTTCGGCGCTTCTCGTAACGCCCTAGAAGATGAGAGGGACGACTTCCTGGTTGAAGTAGAGACGCACGATTTCATTGACTACGGATTCGAGCCTGAATTCATAGGCAGACTCCCAGTAAGAGTTGCTTGCCAGCATTTGCAGCCTGAGGACTTACTCCAAATACTGACTTCATCAGAGGGAAGCATTCTCAGTCAATACGTATCCGACTTCGAAGGATATGAGATTAAGTTAGATGTATCCAAAAATGCGTTGCAAAAGGTATCAGAAAAAGCCTACAAGGAAAAAACGGGAGCTCGGGGATTGATGACCGTCCTCGAGCGCATCTTTCGTGACTTCAAATTCGAACTACCTTCGACAGGGATCAAGCAATTCAAGCTTTCGGAGGCGACTGTAGAAAATCCATCTGATGAGCTGAAATACCTCCTTAGGGAGAACGCCTCTGAACAGCGAACCGTGCTGTCGGATGAAGTGACCGTCTACGCTCGACGCTTCAAAGAGGAATACGGATTCAATCTGGATTTCGACGAAGCGGCGATCAACGCCCTGGTAGACCAAAGCCTCGAGGAGGACAAAACCATCCGAGCCATCTGCGAACGCAAGTTTCGTGATTTTCACCACGGCCTTACACTGATCTCTCGAAATACTGGACAAACTGTATTTCCAGTAACGGAGTCCGTCATAAAGAATGCCGAGGAAGAATTATCTGACTGGGTCGTCCGAAGCTATCGTGAACAAAAAAGCGAAGATGAGAGCTAATCGAAGGGCTCCCGGGACGAATAAATAGCTCCCTCATGCCAGAGGCCACTCAAGTCAACGCGATGTTCGGCAGGATCGCCGAGCGCTACGACCTAGCTAACCAGTTGCTGAGCTTCGGCATTGATCGCGTCTGGCGGGATCGGCTTGTTGACGAGGTGGAATGGCGGCGCCCAAAATCCGTCGTCGATCTAGCGACGGGCAGCGGCGATGTAGCCTTCGCTCTTTCGCAAGCCCTTCCCGACATTGTCAAAATCAAGGCGCTCGATTTCTGCGAGCCGATGATAGACCAGGCGAAATCAAAACAACGGCAAAGCGAAGACACCCGCATAGAGTTCAGCGTTGGCGATATCTTATCATTGCCCATCGAACCCGCTTGGGCCGACGCTATTACGATCGCGTTTGGCTACCGCAACTTGGAAAACCGGGCTACTGGGCTTTCGGAAATGAAAAGGGTTCTCAAACCGAAAACTGGCCACCTTTATGTTCTCGAGTTTTCACAGCCCCATCCGGTATATCGGCCTTTTTACTACTATTACCTTAAAATCCTCCTGCCCAACATGGCGTCCCTCATCACTGGGGATAAAGCCGCCTATCATTACCTTTCCGAATCGATCGAAGCATTCCCGGACAGAAACGGCATTAGCCTCGAATTGCGGCGGGCGGGATTTACGAATGTTGAAGCGATCCCCTTGGCTTTCGGAAGCGTGGCCTTGCATATCGCTAAGGCGTGAAACTAATTTTTTAGCTGAACGACTTCCCGCAGCCGCAAGTGCTTTCCGCATTGGGGTTGCGAATCTCAAAGCCTTTCCCCTGTAAGCCGTCATCGAAATCGATTTCGCTCCCGTCCATATAGGTGAGGCTCTTCTCATCCATCAGAAAGGAAACCCCTTGGCTATCGAGCAAACGATCTCCGTCCTTTTCGATGTCAAAGGACATCCCGTACTGAAAACCTGAGCAACCCCCTGATTCGACAAAGATACGCAATTTCTTTCCGTCCTCCCCGTTTTCCCGTTCGAGTTCCTCTACCTTCTTTGCGGCACCTTCCGTGAGCGTAATCATGGCCTACCTATCCAAAACTTGCCGAATGCTGTCAAGCGAGGCCGGACAATTGTAAAGCGACTTATAACTTCGCAGCACAAATCGCGCTAACTTTTTCAAGTAGTTTGCAAAACACCTCGCTTATCCTAACAAATTCCGGTCTTTTAGGGAACAGGACCTACAATACCTGCTGGATATTAAGCTGCAAACTAGTAAAAGCAATGGCTGTGCACGGATTTAATCAGGAACTGAGACAAAAGCAGACACAGTCTCAAGTTCTCGCTCCCCAACTGCGACATTCTCTGAAGATTCTGCAAGTTGCCGCCCAGGAACTGCGGATGACAATCCAGGAGGAACTCCAAACGAACCCGTCGGTGGAGGAACTCCCCATGGAGAGCGTCAGCCTGGATGACTCCAAGTCTAACCAGAACGATTCAGATAACACTAGCAACGACGATTCTAGTGATTTGGATGAGGTGAAGTTTGACGAGACCTTCGACATTCTCAACAAGCTCGACCAGGATTGGCACGATCACTTCGCTGAGGCCGGCAGCAACGGGCAGAGCTTCACAACCGAGGACGGAGAGCGGCGAGATCATTTCTTTGATTCCCTGGTAACGGAAGAGTCACTTCAAGAGCACCTATTATCCCAGGCCTCCTTGGCCGATATATCCGAAACCGAGTTCAAAGTGATCGAGTACATTATCGGTAGTCTGGACAACAATGGCTTTTTGACGACTCCTCTTTCCGATCTAGCTCTCGCCTCGGGGCTGTCGCTAACCAAAATGCAATCCGGACACCAGCTTCTGAAATCTTTCGATCCTCCCGGTATTGGGACATTCGATCTTCAGGATTGCCTAGCGACTCAGTTAGAACTTTTGGGACCGCGGAATTCCGATGCCTACGAGATCGTGCAGAATCACTTCAAGCTTTTGACAAGACGGCGCATTCCCGACATCGCCCGAAAAATGGGGATTCCCTCTGAGGATGTTAATATAGCCATCGACGAGATAGGGCTCCTTAACCCTTCGCCCGGACGCAAGTTTTCTGAGGATACAAATCGATCCGTTTTACCCGACGTGGTAGTTGAACGTGACGGAGACAAATGGAAAGTGAATCTCAATAGCGACTATATCCCACGCTTGCGAATCAGTCCCATCTATAAGGAGATGATAGCGAAAGGACGGCTTTCAAAACAGGAAAAGGAATACATTCAAGAGAAGATGCGGTCAGGTAAATTCCTCATCAGCTCTATCGAACAACGTCAGCAAACCATCGAACGCATCGCCAAGGAAATCGTGAAAATCCAAAGCGAGTTCCTCGACGAAGGCGTATCCAAACTCCGACCCTGCACGATGACTCAAGTAGCCGATAATGTTGGTGTCCATGAAACTACAGTCAGCCGGGCTATCGCTAATAAGTACATCCAAACTCCTCACGGAGTCTTCGATTTGAAGTATTTCTTCACTCCTGGCTACGAGGGTGGAAACGGCGAGTTGGTTTCCAATACAAGCGTAAAGGAAATGATCCAGCATCTCGTTTCCAACGAGGAGCTATCCAAACCGCTAAGCGATCAGGGAATCGTTACTCTATTGAAGGACAAAGATATCAAAATCGCCCGGAGAACCGTGGCCAAGTACCGCGAGGAATTGGGCATCCTTCCCAGCAACCTCCGTCGCCAATATTAGAATAATCCCTCCCCGATTCAGTGCCGAGCTACACTAGCTCTGACGTCTTGAATGCTATCCAATGCGTCCAAAACGATTCTTGGATTTAGTAGCTCGGGAAGAATCTTAGGCTCGTTCATTCCATCATAGAGCACGTATAATGGCACGCCAGATCGGCCAAAGGATTCCAGGGCCTCTGTAATTACCGGGTTTCGCTTCGTCCAATCCGCCTGCACCATGATAGCGTCGAGCTCTTGGAATTTTCGCTTAACATCATCCGATGAGAAGACCACCGCCTTGTTTGCCTTGCAGGTCAAACACCACTTCGCCGTGAAATCGACAAACACGAGCCTACCATTTCTTCTGGCTTCTTCGATGCTATCTAGTGAGAAGCTTTTCCAAACAACTCCATACTGATCAGGACCCCCGACGCCATCCGTATTCAATGACGTATCATTTTGCCCATTCGGCATCAGTATCCAAATTCCAAATATAATCGAGATCGCAGCGAATCCCGTGGCCAAGCACCTTACAGATGCGACCCGATAAGGGACCGCCCAACGCCCATAAATCCATGCCCCCAATGCTACAACAAGCAGGCCGCCGAGAGTCATGATAAGACCATCGTTACCCACATGAGCGCCCATCAACCACACTAGCCAAACACAGGTAGCGAACATGGGGAAGGCCATCAACTGCTTGAAAGTCTCCATCCAAGGCCCTGGCCTAGGCAGTCGGTTGATCAATTTGGGGAACGACGAAAGCAAAACGTATGGGGTAGCCATTCCAATAGCCAGCGAGGTGAATACGGTCAAAGCCTGTAACGCTGAAAGTGTTAAGGCGAATCCCAAGGCTGGTCCCATAAAAGGCCCCGTGCACGGTGTGGCTACTGCGGTCGCTAGAACTCCGGAAAAGAAAGAGCTGACGTAGCTTTCACCCTTTACCTTGCCGGCCAAGCCCACAGCCGAAGTTCCGAATTCGAATACTCCCGCCAAACTTAAGCCAAACAGGAACATAACTACTAGCAAGCCTCCGACGAAGTAAGGAGATTGCAGCTGAAATCCCCATCCCAAACTCTCCCCACCTGCCCTCAGGCCAATCAAAACTCCAGCTAAGACCCAGAATGACACGATTACTCCAGCAGCGAACGTCAGGCCATGATAAAAAGGCTCTCGGCTATCCGTGCCTGAATGCTGCAAAAAGCCCAAGGCCTTGATGGAGAGCACCGGAAAAACGCAGGGCATCAGATTCAAAATTATGCCACCCAGAAACGCGAATACTAGGGCTCGGCCCAATCTGATCGAATTGGGACTCGATGAGGCTCCCACCGCTTCTGCAACATCCAAACTCGATCTATCCGAATTGAGGAATACGTACTGCTTTCCACCCAACGCTGGAAATCCGTCTTCATACTGCAAAACTCCTGTCAGCCGTTCAACGTCCCCCTCGTAATATTCCGATTTCATCATAGAGACGATCAAAATGTCTCCAGATAGAGCGAAGTTCTGATCGGCTGCGGAGTTTATCAGGCCTTCCTCCTCCGCATAGAAATACAATTTTTGGGTATCTATCCCAACGAGTCCCTCCCACCGAATGCTTGCAGAGATGGTCGACTCAAGATTCTCGAACGCCAGGCTGGCGGAGGTAGGCATGGTCGGAACTCTTTCCCTCGCAGCGAGAAGCTGTTCCGCCCAACCCGATGGCTTGGAAGCACCCTCGCCTTTCGATACTACAGACAGCTCAAGGGCAAGCTTCGCGCTTCCGGGAATGCACATCTTTTCGCAAGCCAGCCAGCCGGCATCGGCCTTAATCGTCACACTCTGGCCTAAGTCGAAGTCCTCGGATACAGCAACCTCGGAAATAAAAAAAACCTCTCCTTCGTATCCGTAGGAAACGAAATCCGGTGGAGTAATAATCCTCTCTGGCGCGGCGAACATGAGATTGCTGAAGGTGAGCCCATCTGGAGCTTCCCAATCGACAGAAGGGGCTAGCCCCGTATCTCCCGGATTC
>DKNL01000178.1 GCA_002474325.1 Opitutales bacterium UBA7389 | reverse complement strand
CCCAATCAGAAGATCTCGCCCAAGCTTTCGGGCAACTATCCCAATTCATTGCATTAGCCCCTCTCAACAACGGTCCTTATGGCGCCAAAGCTATCAATCGATTGACCGAAGAAAAAATTCGCCGGAAGCATAACCTACCGTCTGTGGGATTTTATTCCGGACAACCACTGCTTGTATTGGAAAATAATTACGATCTGCGCCTATTCAACGGTGATCTTGGCATAGTTTGGCCAGACGAATCCGGTGAGCTATTCGCCTGGTTCAACGAATCTGAAGGAGCGTATCGAAAGATTCGAACAAACTGGCTCCCCAGGCATTCGACCGCCCATTGCTTGACAATCCACAAGAGCCAAGGATCCGAGTTCGAACACGTCGCAGGTGTATTCTCTCCGGAAGACACCGAATTTGTTACTCGCGAATTGATTTACACATGTGTCAGCCGGGCAAAAAGCGAAATCACTCTCTTCGGAAATATTGACGCTCTCTGCACCGCGGTAAGCCGGAGAGTCAATCGAGCAACCCGTTTAGATAGCCGAATACTGGAATCGACTAAGAGATTAAATTAGCGGACGATCTTGATTCGACGCAGCTCACCACCTTGCGCCTGTCCATGGGCAGAGTGCTGATTTAAAAAGTAGCATAGGCATTCTGCCTTTAAAACCAGATAGAGATGACAGACCAGTCCTCGCTCTTCAAAAAAGGGTAGCTGGGCCGTTCTCCTTACCCAAGAGAACACTTCGACTTGCGGAGGCGCCAGATATTCTAATTTTAAAGACGCTAGCGATGACTCAATCTGAGCGACTCGTCACCTCTAGTAAATGATAACCGAACTGAGTCTTTACTGGACCCTGCACTTCGCCCAATGGAGCAGAGAATACAACTTCATCGAATTCCTTTACCATCATCCCAGGGCCGAATTCTCCCAGATCGCCCCCGCTTTTGCCGGAGGGGCATTGAGAGCACTCTTTAGCGAGATCGGCAAATTCAATGCCTCCTTCAATTTGCGATTTGAGCGCCTCGCACTCGGTTTCGGTAGACACGAGAATATGTCGAGCTGTTGCTTTAGCCATAAGGTGTTACGCTTTTACAAGGTTGGCTCCACCCTCCAGCAGGATCCTCAGGGCGTAAAGAACAAAAGCCCGGAAATGGACGAATAGAAGAAGTGGCTCACTAAACCTCGATCATCTACTCCACACGCAGGAACATTAAGCTGCTTTCTATTTGGATAGTTGTTGTCGCCTAACAAAAACAATCCTCATGGAAACGCATTTCCCTAACGGCTTGATTACATAGGTTCTATTCGATTAAACATCAATCGGACCAAAGTTCGCCTATGAATACCCGCAGAACATTCCTCTCCTTATCAACTCTCGGTGCAGCATCCGGCATCGGTGCCCTGAAGGCGTTCGGTCAGTCCACACGCGTAGATGGGCACATATTACTCTCAACCTGGAATTCAGGCATCGCCGCCAACGATCGAGCCTATCAGGTATTGCAAAAAGGAGGAAGCGTTCTCGATTGCGTGGAGAAGGGTGTAAACATTATCGAAAGCGATCCCAACAATCGAACAGTTGGCATCGGCGGATTTCCCGACGAAGAAGGACACGTAACACTGGATGCTTGCATCATGGATGAACGGCAACGGTGCGGATCCGTCGCGTTTCTTCAGCATATTGAAAATCCTGTTTCCGTAGCTCGTAAGGTAATGGAGGATACAAAGCACGTTATGCTGGTCGGAGAGGGAGCTCTGAATTTCGCTCTCCGAAACGGTTTCGAAAAGAAGGTTTTGCTCACCGAGAAAACCTTGGCCGCCTGGAAGAAGCACAAAGCGGAAGCTAAGGCGAGCGAGCCAGAAATTAATGTCGAGAATCACGACACCATCGGGCTGGTCGCCCGCGATGCAGAGGGAAACCTTGCCGGTGCCTGCACCACGAGCGGGGTTGCCATGAAGCTTCACGGCCGCGTCGGCGATTCGCCGATCATCGGGGCCGGACTCTATGTCGACAATGATGTGGGGGCAGCGGTAGCCACTGGATGGGGCGAAGCCGTTCTCGAAAACGCTGGCAGTGCGATGGTAGTCGAATTAATGAGACACGGAAGAAAGCCTCAACAAGCTTGCGAAGAAATCGTCAATCGAATCGCCAAGAAGTTCGAGAACTGGAAAAATATACAAGTCGGTTTCATCGCCCTTAACAAAGCAGGCCAAATTGGGGCTTTCGCTATCCAATCAGGATTCAGCTACGCCCACCACTCCGCGGGAAAGAATCAGCTTATCAAATCGACGAGTCTTCTAAGCGAGGCCTAGGCATTTAACCCAATCCATCATTGCAGGAGCAGCTATACGCTGCGATTAAACCCACTCGAATCGCTATCGAGTTCCGCGACCGCGGAACCGCTCCTACGTTCTAGAGAAAAGCCGGCAGGATCGTTTATACTCAATCTACCATCTACGGCCATTCGATGTAGTTATAATTCGATTACATTTAAGCTCTATCCATCTTCCCTACTTACTCCTGGATTGCCAGCGCTTCATCAAGGCTATATTGCGTTTGAGCACATCTATCTGGTCAGGGGATCGTCTTTGCGAGTTAACGTAAACCGCCATATCGCTGTCGTACATCGCTTCCGACTCCCGACCTCGATCGCCACTTTCCTCGATCCAAGTATCCAGCTTTGCTCTCATAGACAGCAATCTCTGCTGATACTCGGGATCATCGGCTAGGTTCCGAATTTCAAAGGGATCATTTCTCAAATCATAGAGCTCCTCTTCAGGACGCTTGGACTGGAAAATGCGGGCTTGGACTTCTGTCAACTTCTTGGCTTCGAACAGCGAGCGCAAAGCGACGACAATGCTCTTCTGATCCTTGTATCGATTGGGTTGCATGTGCGGACGGTTCGGGAGGAAATTGCGTATGTACTTGAATTCCTGAGTGCGCACGCAACGCATATGCTCCACAGTTTCATCGCAACGATCGCGAGCGGAATAGATCTCGGTCCGTGGCTCGTACTCGTCGCTGAGAACGTCTTTGGCCTGCATATAGTCAGGTATGTCGATCTCCGCCATTCCAAGGGAAAGGGCGGCTATATCGATGTGCTCAACCAAGTCGTCTCTCACTTTACCCGACTCGATTCCCGGACCTGCAATAATCAAGGGTACATGGATCCCTTCCTCGTAAAGGAACTGTTTCCCCCGGGCATGGCTAATCCCATGATCGGTCATGAAAACGACCACTGTGTTCTCCAGGTCCCCCTCGGATCGGAGTCGAGCCACGATGTCGCCCACGAATTTATCAGTCAATTTGACGCTATCTAGATAGGCCGCCCAATCCTCCCGCAAAACGGGATGATCGGGATAGTAGGGCGGCAGGGTGACCTTAGCCGGGTCTACGCTTTCACCAAACAGTTCCTTCATCCGTTGGGCAAACTGACGGCTCTGCTCGATATTGCCTCCTCGATGTTTGCCTCCGGGCAAATGGATCTGGGCGAAGAAAGGCTGGCCGGGCGAACGCTTGCCCCAGTCAGGATCGTCGTACATGCCGCGATCCCACTCGAAATTGTAATCCGTCTTACCCCCTGAGTCCCTTCCTTTGTTCGGCCATCCGGTAATCGCGGTATGGTATCCAGCTTCTTGGAACATCTCTGGAATCGGGCGAACGCCGTCTGGCAAATGGATTTTCAACTCGCCCCGGCCACTACGGTGTTGGTGGGACCCAATCGTAGTCTGATACATTCCCGTTATAAAAGCCGACCGGTTTGTCGAGCAAACGGGGGCCGTTACAAAGGCTTTGGAAAACCGAAGTCCCGACTCGGCCAAGGCATCCAAATGAGGCGTCTCGACCGTCTCCTCCCCGTAGCAGGAAAGGTTGGCCGACATGTCGTCGATAATGATCCAGACTATATTAGGGCGATCAGCCGCTACAACTACGCTTGCGATCAGCCAGCCCAGCAGGGTCAAGATAGTTGGTTTGAATGGTGACATAGGCAACTCAGTTGGGGTTTTAGCAATTCGTATCCGGAAAACGAATCCCTACAAGAAAGCGCGGTCCAAGCAAGCGGATTCGTCGTATGAGATGATCTCCATCTCCGAATCGAACGGGCAACGATAATAGCAGCCTCAGTAGTGCGTGTTTGAAAAGCAGGACAAGCCTGATGCCTGTACACAAAAGTATAGAACATACAGGCTAGAAGCCTATTCTACCCATCTTGGGAATCTGGAAGTCTTTATCCAAAACACTTCAATCCGTTAGATCGAACTAGGCAAGACCACTTCCAGTCAAGGTATCTGTCACGGTTTCCCCTGACAAGAATATGCGGCTCGCCTCGATCCCATGCGTTGTCGTCTTCGACAAGAAGGTCTTTCCGCTCAACCGATAGGGTGGAAGGGATCAAAGGCCGCTTTCTCCAGCGCAATGGTCCGATCTAAAGCTTCAACCACAATCCCCTGCATAACGTTCTTCATGATTATCGGCGCGACAAAAAATCCGGAGATCACGACCAAAAGGTAAATTCTGCCCACGCCTACCAGAATCTTCATCCACAAGGGGCGTTTCGCTTTCTTGGATTTATTCGGCACGATCATTAACTTTATGGCATTCAACGTGAAATACTGCGGCAAGTCACGTTATCTATTGCCTACTGCCTTCTTTTTTCCGAGCAAGCAATCCAGTGAAATTCAAAGCGGTAATCTGGGACATGGATGGACTCCTGCTCGACTCGAAGAGGATTTCTCACGATTCTTTGCTGAGTGCCTTCCTTTCTCTCGGTGTGGAGATTCCTGAAGACGTTTTTCGAAGCATAATCGGACTAAACAGCCGGACCAGCTGTAACACGCTGGACGAACAAATCGGCGATGTCGTCGATTTAGATCACTTGATCTACACCGCAAACGAGATATATCAGGAACGAGTATCTCAAGGCGTACCTCTTAAGACAGGAGCGAGAACCTGCATCGAACGGCTCCACCGCAACGCGATACCACAAAGTGTAGCCACTTCAAAGAAGCAAGCCCTCGCCAAGGAGAAGCTTGGGCAACACGAACTGGTCGACTTCTTTCATTCAATCGTCGGCGGCGATCAAGTAGAAAACGGAAAACCAGATCCAGAGATCTTCATAACCGCGGCCCGTCGCATGGGAACCGATCTTGCCGATTGCATCATTTTCGAGGATTCGCACCACGGCACAGCCGCCGCCAACGCATCCGGAGCTC
>DKNL01000064.1:540-12457 GCA_002474325.1 Opitutales bacterium UBA7389 | reverse complement strand
ATGGTTCAATCGGGAGAGTTCGAAAAAGCTAAAAATCACTTCGTTAAGGCAATCGATCTCGGATCTCGTGACAGCACGACTTTCGGTCTTCTTGGGCTGTGCTACGTCAATGGAGGCCAGTTCATTTCTGCGGAAACAGCCTATCGGGAAGCAATCGTACTCGACGCTAATGTCAAAGACTGGCAACTGGGTTTGGCTAAAGCTCTATTGAATCAGAAGAAATACCAAGAGTCGATTGCCGTTCTGGAGGAAATTCTTCTCTTGGAGCCTGAAAATGAGATCATCTGGATCAGCCAGGCCAATGCTTACCTGGGACTGGATGACGCGGAAACTGCAGTGGCTATTCAGGAAATTGTCGATCGCCTGGGGAAGTCTAGCCCGGAATCGCTAGAGTTCATGGGCAACATCTACATGTCTCGTAGCTTGAACGAGCTAGCCCTCAAATATTACCGCAAAGCGATCCAAAAAGATCCCAATCGCCCCGTTAAAACTCATATCGATACAGCGGACATCCTCGTAGGACGAGGCGCCTTCAACGAAGCCAAAACGCTTATCGCTGACATCCGCAGCACGTATAGCAATCGCTTTTCCACAGACGACGACACTCGTCTGTTGCGCATGGAATCCCATATCGCTATGAACGATGGGCTAACCGACGTTTTCATTCCGATTTTGGAAAAGCTTATCGAGAACGACCCCCTCGATGGAGATGCCTTGATGATGCTTGCGGATCACTATACGTCGCAAGACACGAATGAGGGCTACGCTCGCGCTGACCTTTACTACGATCGCGTGACCAAGATTCCGGACATAGAAGTGAAAGGATTGATAGCTTGGGCCCGTTCTTACGTTGCTCGCGAGCAATACGGCAAAGCTATCCCACACCTAGAGCGGGCTAACACTCTCGACCCACGCGACTTCGTAACGCGCTATCTCGAACAGGTACGCAAAGTTCACTTGGCTAACTTAGGCCTCTAAAAGGCCCAACGAAATTGTCTTTTAAAAAGCAGAAGCGGTTATACCCCTTCTGCTTTTTTCTTTTCTATCTTGCTGTGGGTGGCGGTTATCTCTGGAGGACCATAAATGGAAGCATATGCTTCCAGCCTTTGATTCTCAAATTCTGCAATCAAGCAAGATGCCTTTTCTGCTTTTGAAATGGCACTCAGAGATCGACGGCTACCCTAGGACCAACTAGATTTAAAAAACCAGCGATTTCGTTACCTACGCCGTCCGTTATAGCCTCGCTTCCCATAGGTTCGCCCACGCTTTTTCTTTCCGTTCGAAAAATCTTCCGATCGAAGGGCGTCAATCTGATCGCGAAGTAACGCCGCTCGCTCGAATTCGAGTTTTGATGCGGCTTCGCCCATCTCTACGGTGATCTCGTTGATGACCGTCTCTACATCTTCATCTTCGCTGACAGTAAAAGGTGTTTTCTCATCGTTAGTTTTCCCGTCGTACAAACTCTTTTGTACTGGTCGCACAACGCTTTTGGGTGTGATACCGTGTTCAGCATTATACTCGATCTGCTTAGCTCGCCTCCGATCGGTGATCTCCATCGTAATGCGTATGGAATCAGTGATTACATCCGCATAGAAAATAACCCGTCCGTTCTCGTGCCTAGCAGCTCGACCGGCTGTTTGAACCAAACTTGTCTGGCTTCTCAAAAAGCCCTCCTTATCCGCGTCGAGGATTGCCACCAAAGCTACCTCTGGAAGGTCCAAGCCTTCTCGTAGTAGATTGATTCCAACCAGAACATCGAAATCTCCTGCCCTCAAACGCCTTAGGATCTCCACGCGTTCGATCGCATCGATGTCTGAATGAAGGTATTCAACGCTGATCTCACGCTCTCTAAGATAAACCGTAATGTCCTCAGAAAGTCTTTTTGTCAGCGTAGTAACCAGCACTCGTTCTTCCTTCTCGATTGCTCGATTGACTTCTCCGATTAGATGCTCGACTTGTCCCTTTATTGGCCGAATCTCAATCTGCGGATCGAGTAACCCTGTTGGACGAATGATCTGTTCAGCTACGACATCGCTCCTTTCGAATTCGAATTTTGCCGGCGTCGCTGACACAAACACAGTGGTCCCTGTGACACCTAAAAATTCGTCGAAATTCATCGGGCGATTATCTAGAGCAGACGGCAAACGAAATCCGTGCTCGACCAAGGTTGACTTGCGCGAATGGTCTCCTGTGTACATCGCCCCTATTTGCGGGATTGTCGCGTGACTTTCGTCTACGAGGAGAACGAAATCGTCATCGAAGAAGTCGATCAGACAGGACGGCCTCTCTCCAGGTTTTCTGCCCGATAGATGCATCGAATAATTCTCAATACCATTGCAGAATCCGACTTCATGAAGCATCTCCAGATCGTAATTCGTTCGCATGCTGATGCGCTGGGCCTCCAATAATTTGCCCTGTTCTTCGAATTCGGCTACTCGGCTCTTCAACTCACCTTTTATAGATCCGATCGCCTTAGCGATCTTCTCCTTCGTAGTTACGAACTGATTAGCTGGATACAAATTGAACTGTTCAAAGCTCCTAACGGACTCCCCAGTCAGTGGATCGAATTCAGTAAGCCGCTCTACTTCGTCTCCCCAAAATTCGATGCGCAGTCCTTTCTCTAAGTAGGCAGGCATTACATCAACGATGTCGCCTCTGACTCGGAACCTACCCCGTGTTAGTTCGACATCGTTTCGTTCATACTGAATCTCCACTAGTCGATTGAGAAAGATATCCCTTCCCAGCTCCTCGCCTTGGTGCAACCCGATCATCAGCTCCTCGAAATCCTCAGGCGTGCCCAATCCATAAATGCAGGATACACTGGCGACAACGATTACATCACGCCGGCTAATCAAACTGCTTGTCGCCGAAATCCGCAGGCGGTCGATCTCATCGTTTATCGAAGAGTCTTTCTCGATAAACGTATCCGTTGATGGAACATAGGCTTCTGGCTGGTAGTAATCGTAATAGCTGACGAAATACTCCACTGCATTATTGGGAAAGAAGTTCTTAAGTTCCGAGTACAGCTGAGCCGCAAGAGTCTTGTTGTGGGAAATCACCAAAGCAGGCCGTCGGCAACGGGCAATTATGTTGGCCATGCTAAACGTCTTTCCCGACCCTGTGACACCCAGTAACGTTTGATATCGGTTGCCCGATTCTATCGAAGATACGATCGCATCGATTGCCTCAGGCTGATCGCCCATGGGCTGATAATCGGATCGCAGATCGTATAATGTTCCCTCCTCCTTTAGCGTATCCATTTGTCAGTCTATGTCTTATGGGAACGATCGTATACATTCTTATCGAGCGCGTCTTCGGAATTGGCGATAATACAGGTTATGGCCGAATCTCCAGTGACATTTACCGCGGTTCTCACCATGTCGAGCAACCGGTCAATCCCGATTATTAACCCAATCTTGTCCGGAGGGAGCCCTACTAGCCCAAGTACCATGGTTAGCATGACGAGGCCCGCGCTTGGTACCCCAGCGGTTCCAACAGAAGCCATTGTCGCGGCGAGAATGACCGTCAAATATTGGGCAATAGAAAGATCGATTCCCGACAGTTGGGCGATAAACACAGTGGCGACGCCCTGCATTATCGCCGTTCCATCCATATTTATAGTGGCCCCTAACGGCACCGTGAAGGATGCTACTTTTTTGGAAGCTCCTAGACGCTCCTCGACAGTTCGCATCGTCACCGGAATGGTAGCGTTGCTGCTCGCTGTGCTAAAAGCGAACAGCTGTACGTTTCGCATCTTCTTGAAGAATTGAAGAGGGCTCAGTCCCGTCAATACCTTCAGCATTGTCGGATAAACCAATAAACCGTGTATCAACAACACCACTATAACTAAGATAAAATATTTGCCCAAAGCGAAGATCGTATCGAATCCCTCCTTAGCGAAAACCTGAGATATCTTTGCGAATACGCCAAAGGGTGCCATGAGCATCACGATAATCACGAGTTTCATAATCACCTCGTTGAGATCCTTGAAAATGTCCAAAATTCGTCTCCCGTGATCGCCAGAGACCACTAGCGCGATACCGAATGAAAGGGCGGCCACGATAATTTGCAGCATCTCTCCATTCACGAACGCAAAAACGACGTTCTCAGGGAATATGTCGATGAATACTTGAAGCAACGGTTTAGTTTCTCCGGGAACAAAATCATTGGTATCCGTCACTTGCACCCCCTCGCCAGGTCGAACGATCAGCGCTACGATAATAGCGATCGTAATAGCGACAGCTGTAGTAAACAGATACAATGCTAGCGTTTTTAGCCCAATCGTTCCCAGTTTCCTTACGTTATCCATGGCCGCCGTGCCGCAAATCAGAGAAACGAACACAAGCGGGATCACTAAGGCTTTCAAACTGCGAATAAACGCTTCGCTGAGAAATTGGAAGAAGCCGTTAATTATATAGTCGGCAACGAAACCCTGTTCCAAAATCGGACGATTCTGAGCATCTAGCTTCACCCGTCCAGTTCCCGAATCGATCGCGAACTCCACGAATTGGGAAAGAGTTAGGCCAACTACAGCTCCGGCCAGCATGGCCATTACAATCCATCTTGTTAGTTTGATTTTGTGTAGTTCCATAGATTTTGGGGTTAGCGCTCTACTATACGCACTCATTAAGACGGAACGCTCCGAATAAACAACCTTCCAATACCCCTAACAAGCGTTCGTGTAATTCCGACCATTAAACCAGCAGGCGCTTTTGAGTTTACAACCAATAACCTTACTCAATCTTCCCTCATATCTTTGTAGCGGAGTCAACAAGCTCGACCAATCGATCGATTGTCACTTCATTGAATGAATCGACAATCAAGTCCGCAGACGACTTCTCTAGGATCTCTCGAGAGTTCGTCGTAGTCAATGCCACCACTTTCATATTGCAAACCTTGCCAGCTTCTATTCCGCTCAGCGAGTCTTCGAACACAACGCATCGCTCCGGTGCGACTTCCAATTTTTCAGCGGCTTTCAGGAAAACCTCGGGATTGGGTTTGCCTTTCTCGACATCCGCAGCTGCCACGATGTGGAAAAACCAATCTTCCCGATTCATGTATTTCAAAACAGATTCGATATTCTTACGGGGAGTGGATGATCCTATGGCATAAGGCACCTTCTTCTCCTGAAGCAATTTTACAAATTCGCCGACACCTGGCTGCAAGATGATGCCGTCTCGTTGAATAATCTCACGGTAGAGCATTTCCTTACGATCTCCCAGCCGAGCGATTTCCTCAGGATCGCTTGTCCATTCAAGAATCGTCCGAATAATCAGTTCATTTCGTTTCCCGAAGCCAATCTTGAAGTGCCCATCGAAAAGAGATAGTCCTTCCTCTTCAGCAAGTAATTCCCAGCTTTCTTCGTGCTGTCTTGAGGAATCAATGACAACGCCATCCCAATCGAAAATTACGCTCAACATCTATATACCAATCACCTTCAGAAGGGCGTCTTTCATTCCGGCCAAAAAACGAGTAGGCCCCGACTTTTGGGGCTTGGAAATCTCCTGACACAGAAATGTCCCTTCGCCTTTGAATACATCGTCGAACAGTGGATTGAATCCTCGAAAATAGGCCCAAAAAGTTTCCGCTCGCACGGCAGCGAAATTCAAATCGGGAGTAAATCCAATCGTTGAATCCTGATTGGCCCGCCTGCCACCATTGGCAACAGACTCAATTTTTTCCGCTCGAACGCCTCGAACACCGGAAACAACCAGTCTGCAGGGGCCAAGAAATTCGAAATAACGAAATTGAAGCGTCATCCATGCCTGTGCTCTACTAAAGCTCCAGCGCCTGCGAATACCCAGCGGCTGCTCTTGAGAACCAATCAAGGCTACCAAATGCCTCGGTCGCAAAATGACTGAGCACTTTGAAGGAAGTTCTAGCAGGCTAAGTTCCATATCCGACTTGTTTTGAGTCGATACCGTAATCGATCCATTAGATGTATTCTCCTTTGAAGCGAACTCGACCAGCTCTATCAATCCAGCAGCTAAACAAGTTACCGGTATCTGCCAGTTCAATACAAAGCGAGTTCGTCGGTCCAATTGCTCATCCGAAGCTTGCAGGTAGGATTCCTTGATCCACGCTTTCTTTCCTTCCTCAAGTCTCAGGGTTACCGAAACTCCGCTGTCCTGAATCACCGGCGAAGGCAGCGAATCCTCTGAAAACCGAATAGGACGTGCACGTTGAAGCAGTGGGGCGATCCCATAGTAAACCGCCAACTTTAAAATGATAGGTCCCAGAAAAAAAAGGACTAGAGTCACTGGAAGATAGCGACTGATGATCGTCCAAGATGCATCCACGTGACGAGCTACCTCCGAAGAACTGGATTCTAAAGCGGTTATACGGTTTTCCAGAGCTCCCACTTCAAGCGTGAGGCCCTTCCTGGAAACGCGTAAATCCGCCCTAATTTTTCGTAGTTCGCTGATCAGCGGTTCCAGCCTATTTCTTTCGCTTTTTGTTTCAAACAGCTTCCTATCGATTGCCCTCTTTTCTTCTGCAGAGGATAGCAAATACTCGATTTTCGACAAAAATCCTTCCAGTCTTTCAACCAACTCGTTGGCCGCTGCCAACTTCTCTAGGGCCGACTCCAGCTCACTCGTTACTTCCAGGATGCTTCCATGCATAATTTCCAATTGGACATTAGCGGCTCTAGCGGCTTCTTGAGCCTCAGCGAGCTGGGCTACACGCTGCTTCTCCACTCTATAACTCTCCCCAATATACAAGTACAGAGCATACGCTCCAATAGCGACCAAGGTCGCTATGATGATAACCACCGATTTACCAAACAGCCACTTGCCAATCTGGATTAAGTACAGCGTCATCGTTTGGGAGGCGGTTTAGATCCCGATAGCAACCGCTATTGAATCGTTACTTTTGGCAAAACGAACTCGTAAAGCGTTTCCACCGATTCCTCTACTGATTTTGATTCCGTATCGATAACCAGATCCGAATCCAGGGGCTCCTCAAATTCGGAATCCTTACCGGTAAATTGGGTAACCAATCCTTTCTCTGCTTTCGCGTAGAGTCCTTTAACATCCCGCTTCATACAGGTCTCAAAGGAAGCTTTTACGAAAACTTCGATCAAATCATCTTTTCCGATTATTTCTCGAGCCATCGTTCGCAGTTCAGAACTGGGAGTGATGAAAGAATTAATCGTGACGATCCCTGCGTCCACAAACAGTTTTGACAGTTCGGCAATTCGACGAATGTTCTCTTTTCGGTCCTCATCCGAGAATGTGAGATCACTATTCAGGCTGGTCCTGATATTGTCGCCATCGAGCACGTAGACGAGATTGCCTTGGTCGTGCAGTCCTCGCTCCAAAGCCGTCGCTAATGTACTCTTACCGGAACCGGACAAACCGCACATCCAGATAACGGTGCCGCGTTGCTTGGTAACCGCTTCTCGATGAGCCCTCGTTAGAAGCTGAGCTGAAATAGGGTGCAGGTTTTCCTTCATTCCCGTTCTTCTAGAATGAGGCTCATCTCAGGGCAAGAAAAGTTGATTAGGGAAGCTCATCTCCTGTTTGAATATCCGTATTCGATCGCCAAAGACAGGTTCGTTACTTCAATTAAATCATCGGGCAGCATTTCGCCCACGGCGGGTCTTCCGGACCAAGTAGTCCGAATACCGAACCTTTCTCAATTTCGAGGTTCATATTGTCCTCTGCTCTCAAGCGCCGCTTCGATCCAAAGATTCTGAAGTCCTTACTTACTATCTGGATTGATATCGCAGTGCTCATATGGACAGCTCTGTCGATTCAAGCGATTCGAAATCGGGTAAAGAGTCGTTCCCGATGTCCATCAGACCGTTCTGTGTCTCGGATGAAATTATCTAGCTCGCTTTCCACTTCTCGCAGGAAGCGACAGCATTCGTTTTGATCGCCCTCGATATCCAACTCGAGTCGCCCGTCAGCTAGATTCTTAACATAGCCCGTAACTTCGAATTCTCTGGCGATCTGTTTAACGCTGTAGCGGAGCCCGACTCCTTGTACATGACCAGTAAAGTGGACCAACAAATGGAAAACATCTGCCTCCGATTCCATAAGTCGCTTATCTTGAGGGGAAAAGGCGGATTGCCAATGTCAAAAAGAGTTTTTGAATTTGATTATAAATGCTCCTCACATCCCCGCTACAGCGTTGGAAAATATTTTCGACAATTCAGTTGCCATAGAAAACTACGTCTCATAATTTTGTGCAGCTTTTTTAACAAAGGGCTAGTAGGATCAGCATGGCTAACTTCAATTTTGACAGCAACGCCGACGGCGAGTCGGATGATAGCTGGGAATCGATTTGGAACGAGGGAGACTGGGAACGGTACCTGCAACGCGAGGATGAGCAAGTATCTCTATATCAACGTCTTTATATCAAATACTGCAAAGACGCAAATAGATTAGACAAAGTGGCTAACTCAATGGGCTGGGACACTAATGGAGAACAATCGGCAAGCGAAGTTACCGATACGCAATCAGACATCCCTCAAAGCGATCCCTATACGCTGCACAAACACCCCCTTTATATCGCCAGTAAAGCCCTGCATCACTGGCTATCGGATAACTGGAAACAAGAAGCCAATAAGCACTCTGATCGAATTTCCAACTACAGCGCGCTCTCCCTCCAGAAAACTATTTCAGAGTCCGACGAGTGTGGTTTACTGGCCGTTACTGCCTTGGACTTAGCTGACTTCTCGCTGGCGATCGCCTACATCAAGCGTGGCTTTCCCCACCTTAATGAGCTATTGGCGAGACTGTCCAGCATCGACCATCATCAACACGAGTCCCTTTTAGAGTTTGTCAGCCAAGCGAAAATGCGGGCCTTCGATATTCGCGAGATCTGGCTCCGTGTGGCCGCTGATTGTCGAGTTGCATCTAGACAGAGACTTGACGAGGACTAATTCCGTCCCCCATCCCCCTTCCTGCTCCGGGCCATCGATTGATATAATGACGTTTAAGAAAGACCTGATTTCACCATCTTTACCAAAACTCGATCTAGGCCGCAACAAGGTGCGCAGGTTGCTCAAAAAGAGCGGCGATCGGAATTCCTGCGCTTTCACTCAGGCAGCCGCATGCTATATCGAATTCTTGTCCGAGTACTTCTATTTGCTTGGATTCACCACCGTCGATGCTCGCCTCGAGGAGATACGATTAACCCTTATTCGTTGCTGGCAATACACTCCATATATACGACGGGTTTCCGACTTCGAACGTTTCTTGCAAATACAGCTCGAACGATCGACTCATGTGCCATCTTTCGATTTGTCTGAGAACATCTACCATACGATCAATGACCTCGATCATGGTCAGCGCTTCCTTCTCGTGGCCCGTAACTACCAAGATTGGTCGTACCGAGCGCTTCACTTGGCTACCCGCATCAAGAAAAATGAAATCACCCACGCACTGACTAAATTGAAATGCGTTCTGACCGGCTTCGATCCTGAGAAGCTGTCGGATTCCGAATGGGAACTACTTTTGCAAGTCAATGATCTGATCGAAGGTGAACTGAAAACGCACGAGATCAGAGCCATTGAAAAAGCAATCGCCAAACGCCCACTAATCCTGAAGTTCAAGGCGGATTGGTTGCAATTTCGCTGTGGACTGGCCGAGATCAAAGAACTGATGCTTATCGGGCCCGAGCGGATAGATGAGTTTAAGAAATCGCTCACAGAGGATTTAGACTCTATTCCGGTTAAGCAACCAAAGCTGAGAGATGCGTTGATCAACCAGATTTCGTTCACGCGAATTCCGAGCGTATAGTCTGATCAATCTACTGAACCCGGGTTCGCCAACTTCCATACTTCTTATTTTGACAGTGTATTAGTTTTTTTAATACATATAGTAGTGGTTCTTCAATATAGGGAAGGGCGGACTCCGATACCTTTCTTTGATAGATATTCCCAATCCTTGACTCCATAGTTGTTGGTTCCCCAAGGCGGGTGAGGAAACGATTAGATGTCATCCCCGTTAAGACTTCGATCCGCAATCCGGACTATATACCCTACTGACTCAAAACCCACTCCCAAGCGAAAAGAGCCAGTACCGCGTCGCCAATCCAAGCGCTAGCTCGTTTTTCCGAATCGACCAACGCCTCAGCACATCGCTCGCGATCGTGAACTCGATAAAATTTCAAAGGAATTCCCTACTTTAAAGACGAGCGATGCAACACATTCACCAGACGGGGGCTTGCCAATCGGCTGAGCAAAGGTCAATCTCTCGGCCTCACAATCAATAGGTGACTTCGTCCCAAACCCCCAAAGTGTGCCCTATTCTTCCAGCGATATACAAGCCTGTCTGCAAAAACTGATAGCATATGTAAAAGAGGGCGCTCGAGCCGATGCAGTATCTGGCCTAACAGTAGCGGTGATGGGAGTGCCTCAAGCAATGGCTTACGCCCTTATCGCCGGTCTTCCACCTGTGTGGGGGCTTTATACAGCGATCGTCACTTGTACCGTTTCCGCTGCCCTAGGCAGCTCCAGCCACCTCGTCACCGGCCCGACAAACGCCATTTGCATGGTGATTCTCAGTCTCACGGCTCATCTACCAGAAAAGTACGGATACGGACTACTGGAAATCACTTTGCTTCTAACCTTCCTCACCGGATTCATTCAACTCGTATTCGGAATCCTGAGACTCGGAGGAATTATTCGCTACGTTTCCTACTCCGTCGTAGTAGGATTTACAGCCGGAGCGGGAATACTTATCGCCGTCAATCAAATACAGAACTTGCTCGGACTGCAATTAGATCAACGCCCCGAACATTTCTTTCAAGTAATCACCCTCACTGCACAAAAAATCCCAGAATCTAACTATTTCTCCCTAGCCCTTGGATTGATAACCGCGGCTTGCGTTATATTCGCTCCGATTCTGAATCGCAGACTGCCCGGGGCGTTGATCGGCATCTTGATCTCCGGATCTCTAGCTTTTATTTTAGGCTGGCACTTGCCCGAAATGGGGCTTTACAAAATTGAAATCGTCAAGGATATCGAGCCCATATCCTCCTCGCTCGACCTCTTTCATTTTCCTCAACTATTGGTTCCACCCCCCTTCGAGCTCACACGCGAACTTGTAGTAGGCGCCACCGCCCTCGCCATCCTTGGTCTTATCGAAGCCGCATCTATTGCCCGGGCCATCTCGGCCCAGTCCGGTCAAAGACTTGATTTTAATCGCGAATTCGTGGGCCAAGGTATGGGTAATATCGTAGCCTCCTTCTTTTCCTCGTTCGCGGGTTCCGGCTCCTTCACGCGCACAGCCGTTTGTTTCAAGAGTGGAGGCAGAACGCGCATGGCAGCGATATTCTCGGCCTTTTGGACAGCTCTCACAATTCTTCTTTTCGCTCCGGTCGCCAACTACATACCCAAAGCCAGCCTCGCCGGCCTTCTTATAGTTATCGCTTATACGATGGTCGACAAACGGCGCCTCATCGTTATGTGGAAATCGAGTAAGCAGACCCGACTCGTACTTTTCGGCACACTTGTATCTACATTGATACTACCTTTGGAATATGCCGTTTTCGTTGGCGTGTTTCTGTCTATTGTCCTATTGCTCCGAGTAACAGGGAAAACCGATCTTACTCAGCTCGTGCCACGGCAAGATTCAGGCTATGACGAGCTTCCGTTTAATCAAGCTCCAGAATCAGAAGTGGTCACCGTAAATATGGAGGGCGATCTCTATTTCGCGGCAGCTGAAGACCTCGACTACGAACTACTCGAGTGCCTCGCGCCGAAAACACGCGTAGTTATTCTACGCATGAAACGCCTGCGAGCGGTGGGAAGCACGGCGATGGCTATTCTTGAAAGATTCGACGCCATTCTCAAAACGCGGGGAGTCCAACTCGTCGTTTGCGGCATAGAGGATGGATTGAAAAAGATCATGACGGGCTCCGGGCTCCGCAAGCAGATAGGCGAACAGAATCTGTTCTACGCCGA
>DKNL01000064.1:0-192 GCA_002474325.1 Opitutales bacterium UBA7389 | reverse complement strand
TTCCAATCCATGGAACTCGCGCTAGCCCGCGCTTGGAGCGTCGTTGAAATGGAACGAAAGCGCAATCAAGTGATGGGACCGGTCCCTGAAAAACGAGAGAGTACTACTACCGCCTCCAAAATCATGTCCAAGCGGATATTACGATTCGGCAATCAACATCAAATTCGTGAAGCGACCTGGCTCATTTCAGAA
>DKNL01000281.1 GCA_002474325.1 Opitutales bacterium UBA7389 | reverse complement strand
CTGAAGACACGAATGAGCTGTGTGATCGCTTGATGGTCGGGTTCGGTGGGCTGCAATCTACGAGGGGTAACCAGCGGGAAAGCTCGATCAATAAACTTATATTCAACCAGGCGACGATGATCGCGAAAGGAGCTGATTGCGATTCCATCGCTGTATTCGGGGACACGGTCATTTCAAGTCCGATCGTTTCGTCGGAGGGTTTCAGCGATTTTAAAACAGTTTTGGTGACGCGTCGGGCTAAAGAGGGCGATTTCGACGATTCCCCCTTCGACAGCGTTATCCAGGTCAGATCTTTTTCTAAAGGTAGGCTTGCTCAGGCGAGATCCGCGTTCCTTGTAGGCATTACTCGCGGCGTTTTTAGTCTCAACGATAAGATTTGCTGTATAGGCGGTATTCCTAGTAGCGATCAATTCGATACGATAGTCGTGATAGATATGAGGAAAGAGTTTCAAGCTCTGCTCGCCGACCAGGAGGACTTTCTGCCAGTGGATGTTTCTCCGGAGGTTCTAGAGCGCGTTATTGGAATAGCCATGGAGCTCTCAGTTGAAGGAAGGGAGGGACGTCCGGTAGGAACCCTGTTTGTGCTTGGTGACAGCGAAAAGGTCGAGGACATGACCAAACCGTTAGTCCTTAACCCATTTTATGGATATAAGAACGAAGATAGAAATGTACTGAGTCCTTTTATGGATGAGACGGTTAAAGAATACTCGGGCTTAGATGGAGGCTTCGTCGTTAGGGGAGATGGCGTGCTTCTTTCCGCGGGTAGTCTCGTTCACGCGCCGGACTATTTGCATTCCTTGCCGAGCGGCTTTGGGTCGCGGCACGCCGCTGCTGCCGCAATTTCCGTTGCGGCTGATTGCTTGGCTATCGTCGTGTCGGCGAGCACAGGACAAGTTACGCTCTTCCGCAACGGCATTGCCTTGCCGCTGATGGAAAAGCCTTTTGATGGCTAGATTCAGCAATTGCTCTAGGTGCTTTTGAATTCAGCTAGCTTTTCGGTTGCATTTTCCTGGGAAGCCCTAATTCTTCACCCTACTCATAGATTTATGCCACGCGAAGTAATTACTCTAGAGTGCACAGAAGCTAAAGCGGAAGGAAAACCTGCTTCCCGATACCTTTCCTCGCGAAACAAGAAAACCGTGACGGAAAGAGTGGAGAAGAAAAAGTATAATCCGCATCTAAAGCGCCACACGCTCCACAAGGAGATCAAGTAGCGTTTGCTCGAGGCTCTGATAAAGCCGCCCGATTGAAGTTTAGAAGTGCTCGTTAAGCGGAAGAGCCTTTTGAAGTATCGACATTGTCGGATTCAGGATTGCGTCTGGCGGACCGCCATCCATCGCGATGCTTGCGAATCCAGTCCAGCAGAGCTCGTTCGAATCCTATGTCTTTGCCGAGCCGTTCTGATTCTAGCCATTTGTAACGCAGGATTTCTTCCCGCTCGGCGAGAAATTCTTGGTAGAGGCTAGATCGCTTTACGAAATCATGCTGGTCGTTAGATGTAGGATCTTCTTGCGACATTAACAACTTACTCGCCCCTTCGTGATGGTTCTCTTTTTGCAACGCTTGAAGGATAATATGCTCGAATCATGTTTTTCTTAAACCCCCGAAATTTATTGTGGCCCGAAAAGTATAGGTTTTGCTAGTTTGATTAGTTGAACATTCATCTGCCTTTAGTGGCAAAGAGCCAACAATTTTCGGAAAAAATCCGGACAATAATCCAACAAAATAAGTTTTTACCCTGATATGGCGTATCTGGTATTTTCAAAGGGTTGTGTTGGCTTACGGGCACCTTAGCGGATGAGTGGTTAACTTTTTTGTTGCCCAAGTTTTTCCAGGATTTTTTCGGCTATGGAGTGAAATGATTCCGATGTTGGGGAGTTGGGCTTGGCCAGCGAAAGAGGTGTTCCTTGATCTCCGGCTTCTCGAATTTCTGGATCCAAGGGCACTACTCCTAGTAGTTGGGTTTTCAATTCGCTGGCAGTCTTTTCTCCTCCGCCTTCGCCGAAGATTGGTTGTTTTTCGCCATTCGGATCCATGAAGTAGCTCATGTTCTCGACGACTCCAAGTATGGGCACGTTCGTTTTCTCAAGCATGCGGGCGCCTCTTTTGGCAACTTGAGTCGACGCCAATTGAGGGGTCGTCACGATGATTGCTCCGCTCAAGGGTATGGTCTGGGCGAGCGAAAGTTGGGTGTCGCCCGTGCCTGGCGGGAGATCGACGACCATGATTTCAAGCTCACCCCACTTCACGTTATTGACGAATTGGCTGATGGTTTTCTGGATCATCGGCCCTCTCCAGACCACTGGAGTATCCTCGTCGATGAGAAAGCCCATCGACATGATGCTAATGTTATGGTTTTGGAGAGGGATGATTAATTCCCCTTCGATTTCCGGGCGTTGATTGATGCCCATCATCAATGGAATGGAAGGTCCGTAAATATCGCAGTCGAGAAGACCAACACTCTTGCCGTCCTTGTCCAAGATGCTAGATAAGGCACAGGCTAGATTCGACGAAAACGTAGATTTGCCAACGCCCCCTTTGCCACTTGCGATAGCTATGACGTGCTTGACTCGATCCAAGGGACTCGATTGCTCGGAGCTGGCTGTTTTTCCCTGCTTGCTTCCCGCGCTTATCGAAACGCTAACCTCCACTTCATCTACATCTGGAAGGTCGTTTAATGCGGATTCTGCAGTATCTCGTATTTTGGCTGCTATACTGTGGTCATTTGTCGTGACGGTGATCCCTACTTGGGCTTTGCCGTCTTGAAATTCAATATTCCGTACTAGCCCAAAGGATACGATATCCCTGCTAAATCCGGGATATTTAACGGTCGATAACGCTTTTTTGATAGCTTCTTTACTCACGGTATATTGATGTTTGCGGTCACTTCCCTTTATGATTCCTACCTATTGGATCAAAAACAATTCCAATTGTTATCAAATTAGCCTGAAACATACCTTTACCTGTTAAGTCCAGCCTTAAGG
>DKNL01000151.1 GCA_002474325.1 Opitutales bacterium UBA7389 | reverse complement strand
GCCTTTCACCGATAATAATGATCTAAAGAAAATTTGTCAGCGAACGTCGGAGAGATGAGTATTCACGTCGTCCCAAGAGCTGAAAGAGCAGAATAGTTCGGCGGTATTCTTAACTGCTATAACGCTACCACAAATGCACCCCCATTAGACAATCTAATACGATAGCCGAGAACCCATTGTACCAATCATAGTGGTTTATAGGCAAGGAACGTTGTGAATCCACTTCCTAGGTGATTAAGTGCTACCTGTTTTATCCGAAAACTCATGGGTCTTAAACATAGAGCCCATAAAACTAAAACCACCGAACCTCTATGATAAGCGCTTCTAAACCGAAATATCTAGGCATTAGAATCACGACCAATAGCAAACAACTCTTTTCGTTTTATACAGAAGCGAGGATTACGGAAGCCGGAGTTTTCTACCCCATTACACCTCCGACCGGAATAGGCGAGATGTACGAATTCGCTCGGTCCAACCCACTAAATAGTACGAAAGTCTGAAGGCCTTACTAACTAAGGTCGACTATGGTGAAATTTCTGTTGCGGACCTGAAGGCGTAAGGCCTAAAACTTTAAGAGAAACCCGAAACCGCGAATGCCTGACAAACAACAGTATTAGATTGCAAGCGACCTAAGCGGCCGGCCGTTAACACGTTATCCGAAACCAATAAATACGTTAAATGAAATCCATACGTTTGATCCTCGCCAGCGGCATTCTTGCCCTTTTCTCAGTTGCCGCTTTCGGCGACCTTAACATCGGCAGCAGAGTCGACAGCATTTTCGCCAACGATGACGAAGGAAATCTTTGGAGCCTACAAGATCATCTAGGCAAAAAGAATATCGTCGTCTATTTTTACCCAGCGGCTATGACCGGTGGGTGCACAAAGCAGGCGTGCACGTACCGCGATCAATCTTCAGCCCTCAATAATCTGGACGCAGTAGTGGTGGGAGTGAGTGGAGATTCAGTTAACAGTCTCACTTTATTCAAGGAGGCCAACGGACTCAACTTCACGCTGATTTCAGATATTGACGGATCGCTTGCTGAACGATTTGGTGTTGCGACTCGAGGTGGCGGTTCGATCGAGCGAGAAGTTAATGGAGCCACCCATATCCTTACTAGAGGAATCACAACGGGTCGCTGGACTTTCGTCATCAACAAAGCAGGTGAAGTAGTGTACAAAGACGATGCCGTCAAAGCGACCGAAGATACGAGCAACGTAATCGCACTCCTGAAGAAAATCTAAGCGTTTAAATAGTCTTCAGATATCCCTTTACTCAAATTCTATCCCTCCCGATTCCTTTCAGGAGGGATGATTTTATATCTGTATTTTAGACGTGGTAGCGAACGGCTAACTTATCATCAATGTAACTACGACAGTTCGAGATCACCCGCTACCGAATTCAAGATCGATTGAAGTCCCTTAAATAGGGCTCGCCGCATAACCAGTTGAATTCAAACATTCAATCGCCTCCCTATGAATTCAAGCGATAATCGAGAACAGCCACCTTTAATCCGAGCTCTTTTGCGTCCGGATGCCTACGATCATCCGGTGGATCGTCTTGAACTCGTTGAAACCCACATATCTTGGCTTCTTCTGACGGGTCCTTTCGCCTACAAAATCAAAAAACCGATCGACCTTGGCTACATCGATTTTTCCACCCTGGAACTACGCCGGCGGTATTGCCACGAGGAGATTCGACTGAATCGCCGTCTGGCTCCGGATACGTATCTCGAAGTGACCTCAATTACCGGCTCGATTGATTCGCCCCGATTGTCCTCAAATGACGATGGGGCCATCGATTACGCTGTTAAAATGATCCAATTCTCCAGGACAAACGAGTTGGATAGAGTTGTGGAACGATGCGAACTGACCCGCAGTCAAATTGAGTCTCTGGGGCGTTTAATCGCCAATTTTCATGAATCTATCGAGCGAGCGGGACCTGAATCGAATTACGGGAACGGCGAGCAAGTCCTTAAACCCGTTGAGGAAAATTTCAAGCAGATCCGACAAAGGATTCCGGATCGCGAATCGCTAAAAGAGTTGGAGCAAGTCGAGAAATGGAGCCGGGATCAGTTCCAACGGCTCGAGACCGTGTTTGAACGGCGCAAAGAGGAAGGCTATGCACGGGAGTGCCACGGAGACCTCCATCTAGCCAATATAGCCTGGATCGATGGCAAGCCTCTCGTCTTCGATTGTATCGAGTTCAACCCTTCTCTGCGCTGGATAGATGTCCTTAGTGAAATCGCTTTTTTGACCATGGATCTGGAAGAGCGAGGCTGTCCGGATTTGGCCTACTCTTTTCTAAATGCCTACCTGGAAAAAGGAGGCGGTTACCCTGGTCTTCCCGTCCTGAATTTCTACTTTTCTTATCGACTGATGGTGCGAGCGAAGGTCGAGGCTATTCGAGCATATCAACAACCTCGAAACTCGGATTCGCGACTCGATGCAGAGGAATCCTTCAGAAATTACTTGAAACTAGCTGTTGCCCGCACCCGTCCCAGGATTCCGCGCCTGATCATTACGTGTGGTCTTTCGGGTTCGGGCAAATCGAGTTTGACGCAATCGTTGCTGGGCCCTCTACAAGCTATTCGTATGCGCTCTGATGTGGAGCGTAAGCGTCTCTTCGGTCTTTCCACGGAGGATGACGGAAAACTGAATACGAGACTTAGCATCTATAGTCCCGAGGCTAATAAACGAACCTATGAGAAGCTGGTTGAGCTAGCTACTACAGGATTGAATAGCGGCTGCTCGATTATTATAGATGCGACTTGTCTTAAAGCTAAACAGAGGGCGAAGTTCCAAACCCTGGCGGGCAAGGAAGGAGTACCCTACTCGATCCTGAATATAACCGCGCCTGAAGAGGTTTTAAGAGAGCGTCTAGAGAAGCGAGAAGGCGGGACTTCCGAAGCCGACGTAGCAGTAATGAAAGAGCAGCTAGCGTTGTTCGAGCCCTTAGGTGAAGAGGAGCAACTTTATGTAATCAAGGTAAACTCCGAATCAAGCTTAGAACTGGAAGCGCTCGTGTCCGAGATCGAATCTTCCAAATCGATCCCTCCGGAAGGCGATTATAGCGAATTTCCATAGGAGCGGGTGTATCCCGCTAACATCAAGACATGCTTTTTTCGAAATTGCGGGGTAAACCCGCTCCTACAAACCAGCGAGCGATAACCCTACATCTTCCGGTAGACGTATACAAATATATTAGCTGATTTACTGTTGTTTCCAGTAGCGCCGATCCTGATACTCAAATTCGTGTAGGACCCCGTTTCCTTGAGCCGGACAATGAGCTTCTGGTCGCCTTTTCCGCGAAATACCATAGCCGTTCTACCAGCATCCTTGATTTTCTCGTCAACCAAGGTATAGTCGAGCCCAGGAAGATGAGCCTTAAATTCCGATTCTAAATCGCGAATTTCCTCATTCAACCGAATACTCCAGATGCCATTGAAGATATTGTACTTGGCATGTTGGATACGCTTTAGCGTCTCCTCTTCGCTTTTGCTTGCCCAAAGCGTGCCTACTCCCAAACAAAGCGATAGGCAGATGAGCAAAATAGACCGAATATAAGGGCTGAAATAAGTGAGCATAAAAAAGAGGTTATTCTCGAGGGATTCCTTGTCAATCAGCGAGCGG